>CANQCO010000038.1 GCA_947589705.1 Candidatus Gastranaerophilales bacterium | reverse complement strand
TTAGATAAGGATGTATAATTTTATGTATTTTTTAATAATTTTTCTATTAGTATTTTTTACATTAAATCCAATTTTAAAAAAATTTTAAAAAAGTAAAAATATTGAATCAATAGAACATGCAAAGAAATTTATTACAGAAAATGAGAATATTATTAAATACAGCTTTTATTCAGACGATATAATATATACTATTCTTTTGCTTATTATGTTTGTTATATATGGTTTTATCAGTTTTATTTTTCCAACAGCTTTAGCTGGATATAGTCTTTTTAATATTTATACATATATAATGTTATTTGTTTTCTGCTTTATATCGATAATTTTATCTCTTAATATTCGTTGTTCTGAAGTCATAATTATAACTGATGAATCTGTATTAGATATAAGTGGAAATAAATTAAAGAAAAAAATATATATTAATACAATAAAACAAGTATGCTCTTTTAAATATATTCCTCCTTATTTTTCTGATGTACTGATATTTATTTTAAAAAATTATAAAATTAAATTTATTGATGGTTTTTCCAATGCAAACGAAATAGTTAAAAAGAAATAAAAAAATATCTCTAAATAATAAAAGGAATAAAAGCAAATTTTTCAAGAAACATAGATAAAAGTAAAATAGAAGATTATGAAGAATCTGAAAGCAGAAAAAACAAGAAGGAAACAGATATTTGGCAAAGAAGATATTGGGAACACTCTATTATTAATGAAAATGATTTGCAAAAACATATAGATTATATACATTACAATCCGATTAAAATAGATATTAATTCTTATAAACGTCCATTTATACCTTCTTATATTTATATTACCAATTTTTCTTTCTGCCATATATTCCCCATCTGGGCTACAAGCAGCCGATTTCAAGAAAATCATTCGTTTGGTGTATGTTATCTAATCTGTCAGAATAAGTCTATTACAGTATTTATAATTATTCTCAATAAACTGTTTGCAAAATTCTCCTGCTCTTTCGCCATTTAAAATTTCATAAAATGACTGTTCAAAAATATTTCTGAATGAATAAAATCAGTCCAATAACAACAGCAACAATATATTTCGCCTGTATTTTGAACTTGAATACTGTTAAAAGGATATTTGCATATTTTATTTATAATAAAATTGTATTATAATACTAATTAATTGGCAAAAAATAAAAATAAATTTGAATGAATGTATTTATAATAAGGCAGCTCTTTAAATAGTAAATTAAAAGTAAAAATTTAGGAATCAGTATAGGACTTTACCAAGGGGAGAAAAAAATATATGAAACGGACAATTTTCATAATCACGTTAAATATTATATTTTTTATCTTTATAATTTTTTTGATTGAATTTATATCATATAAACGATTATTAAAAATTTATCCAATAGAAAATAGTAAATTTAAATTTTTAAATTTTTATAAACAAGACAATCCTGACAATGATTTATCCGAACGTTTAGAACCCAGTACACCTTATACAGAATACAAATTTAAGTATTTCGATCAAAATTATACAAATACCCCCCCCACACACAAAAAAAACACACAGGCAATAATTGTGTTTGGATGTTCAATGGCTTACGGAGTAGAATTAAATGAAAATCAGACTTTTTCATATAAAATATCAAAAGAATTAAAAAGACCTGTATATAATTTCGCATATCCGGCAGGAGGTCTTAATCAAATATACTATATACTAAAAAATAATAAATTTAAAAATGCAATAAATAAAGAACCTGAATATATTTTATATTTTTATAATCCTGATCATATCAGGCGGATGGTTATGAGGTGTACACCAACAAATAAACCATTCCCGGGTGTATTTTACAAACTATCACATCAAAATTTACTACTCAAACAAAATCGTATATTAGAAAATTCATATTTATACAGCTTATTAACTCATAATCATACAATTTTTTGCATAGATAACTATTGTGCCGAATTAGAAAAATTATTTAGTGCATATTTATCTTCTATTAATAAGGAAATTAAAACCTTATTTCCCAATTCTAAATTTGTAATAATAAAATTTTCATCCCTATTCGACTTTGAAAATAATGTATTAAGAAATTATAATGTAATAGATATTCCTGAGTTAACTAAAATTAATGTTATGAATGAAAATACTCAAAAACAATGGTGTATTGATGATGGTTTTCATCCTAATGAAAAATATTGGGATAAAGTCATTCCTGTAATTATAAATGAATTGCAAAAATTATAAAAATATTTTTATAATTTCTTTAATTCTTTAGCAATAGCAGGTGTTAAAATATTCCAAACCTTTTCATTCGGATGCTTATACTGTATAGTTTGGTATTCATCAGATAATAATTCATTCATAGACAATTCAGTAAATTCTGTTACATATAAAACTGTTTAGATAAATCAGATATCTATTATAAAATTCTAAAAATGATTCATTCCCCGAGAAAATAAAGGTAAAAAATAAATAACTTAACATAAAACTATATTACTGTTTGGTTAGCAAAACATAACCACGTAGACTTAATAAAACAAGTTGATTGTTTCACAAGCTTGCGATAAATAATAAAAAGGACTCCTGATTTTAGGAGTCCTTTTATAATTCAAACATCTTTAAAAATATTTTCTATTGGTATTTTATAAGCGATACTTGTTCTTATTATATATTTAAGAGTCAAATTTCTTCTTCCAGTTTCAACCTTTGCAATATGTTCCCTTTCATAATTTATTTTTTCGGAAAAAACATTTTGCGAATGATTATTCTCTTTCCTAAATTTTCTGATACAAAGTACCAATTTTTTCATAATTTCTTTTTCTTCTTTAGTATACATGGACTTATCTCCTTTCTTTTTTGCCACGTATACAAAAAAAGTTTAAATTATGATTTATTATCCCGTATAACAATCTTAAATTTGCGTTTGGAGATGGTAAAAGCAAGCAGGTTGGATTAAAACCCAATCTGTAATATAAAAAATTATTTTAAAGCAGTAAATAATTGGCTTACTATCTTAACGAAAAGGAAACCAAGAGTTCAATTACAGTATTAAAAAGTTATTTTATAATAGAAATTGTATCAACTTATACAGATAAAGAATTAAAGTCTTTATCAACTTCGCCTGTGATTTTAACTGTATCATTAGCATTGACAGTTGTTCCAGCCCATACTTTATCATCTATTTCAACAGTTATAGTACCTGTTGAGTCTTTAAAAAGATATTTTTCTTTTCCGATTTTAGAAACAATATTCCCTTGTAATGATATATAAGAATTATCGGCAAAAGTTTTAACGGAGGCAACTGTAGTTAATTTATCTTGAGAAGCACCTGTGTAGCCGCCTACAGTATTGTTATATTGCGTATTATCTGCATAACCTGCATAAACTGTTGATGCTGTCATAATAAAGATAATTGATGTCAGTACTAATAATTTTTTCATATTTTCCTCCTTTATTAATAAAATAACTTATTATAATAATAAGTACTATAGCATATTTTATAGCTGATTGGGCATATTTTATAATATGTAAAAACAAGCAATTTGATTAGCGGAGTGTAACACAATAATAATGAAATTATGGGGTGGCTAATTTTGTTTACCCAATTCAAAAAAACTATGAATTTGCACCAGGGGGGGGTAAAAGTGGTATAATTACTTTGTTTACGAATTTAGGTGTTTTATGAGTAATGATAAAGAGAATATAAAGAAGGAAAAGAAAAATAAAAAATTGTTGAACCTAAAAAAAACATATAAATTTATAGGATTTATTATAATATCATTTTTCTTGATTTTATTTGTTTTATATGCTCCAAGGAATTTGGCGAAATTTGAAAAAAACAAACCAAATAAAGAAATAACTAAAACAGAGACATCTGATTGTCATAATTGTTTTATTTTGGGACCAAATATGAATTTCTTTCATAACGGACCTGCTGTATTGCTCGACAATGGTAATATTCTTGTAAATAATAGTTTAATAACTCAAAATATAGGGTTAAATATACCAAGATATAACCATCAAGCAATACAAATAAATAATGGAAATATAATTATTATTGGAGGATATAAAGAAAATAATGGGATAAGAATCCCATTAAAAACAATAGAAATTTATTATAAATATCTAGTAGTTTGAAATTTTAGCAGCAATACAAAATGAATAATTCAGTTTGGTTATATTTGTTGGAAAAAAAGATAAATAGGTAATGAAAAATATACATAAAAATAAAGTATTAAAACAAAATTTGAAAAATTTTTAACGGTTGTTATTGTTACACTTATATTTATGGTTGGTATTTATGGTTTTGATATAGTCGAAGGTGGTCCTTTTAATAAGGTATTTAACTATAAAGTAGCTAATTATCATACAATTGATAGATGTCTAAAATTTTCATATATTTATTCTAATATTACAAAGAATAATTCAAAGGTTTCTTGGTATTTTAGAAACATTCTTATGAAACAATATATTAAAATAAAAAAATCTTATGATTCTAATTTCTATAATTCTATAGGACTTTTTTATTCAATAAGTAATGATTTTAAATTTCTTTATTAATTAAATGAAAGTAATAAAAATTTAACTATAGAAGAAAAAAAACAATATGAAAGTTATAAAGAACAATTTTTATCTGAACTTTATACAATACTTATAGAATATAGAGATAGGAATAAAACTATCGATAGTTTTATTCTTCGAGGAAATTCAAGAGAATATTTTATATATAAAATCCCAAATAGAATTGTTTTTTATCCTGAAATTGCAGCATTATACTTGGTTTTAACAGGAAAATTTCTCTTCAATCATTTATAAAGATTGCTATTGCGCTCAATTTAGATAGTGATATTAATAACCGTTTATCATTGTTTAACTAATGTTTTTAATAAAACAATAAAATTAAACCAAGAAATTATAAAAGTAATATAAATACTATGTTTACAATTTATTAATTCAGATATGTAAAGCAATATAATCATTAAGTTCTTCAGGTGTTCCCCAACAAAGAAATTCATCCGTTTCAAATTCATATACATTTAAACCTAAAGTTATAGCGTTATCAATACATTTATCAACGTAAAATTCATTGTTTATTCTTTGATTTTTCTCAATCATATCCTTAGCCGATTGAACAAAGAAATTTCCCTGCCTAAACCAAAAAGCACCCGTAATTATACTGTCTTTTTCAGGAGTATCACTTATTGCTTTCTTTACTGATACTTTGTTTATTTTTCCCTGATTATCAGATAAAATCCAGCCAAACTGTTCAGGATTTTTTACAGCCTTTTTACTCCCCTTATATGTAAATACAATTACATCTGCTTTTGATTTTAAATTTTTATATTTATCAAGATTATATATAAACCCGTTATCACAAGCACCTATAAACAATTCTTCATTATTATTAATATAATTTTCTGCAACAAGACAGGTACATGCCTGTCCTTGCGTCAAATAATCCAATGTAATAAATTTTACATCTTTATAATATTTTGAGATTTCAATATCAATACCGGATTTAATATGAAAATCTCTGCAAATAAGTATTATATTTTCATTCTTAGACTTAGGAATCATATCAAGAGCTTTTATAACCATAGGTTTACCGTCAACAGGAATTAAAGGTTTAGAAATTTTATAACCTGCCTGGGAGAATCTTTTGCCTTCGCCTGCCATTGGTATTAAAATTGTCATATTTAATCTCCGTTCACATTTACCATTACTTTTATAAAATCAAATTTTTCTTTATGTGTTTTATGTTTATACATTTTAAATAATATAGCAGGCAATTCCTCCAGTTTTATTACATGAGAAATTAAATCCGAAGGTTTAATACCGTTTTGCATTAGTTCTAAAGACTCAACCCAATCATCACAATATTTATTTTTATAGACAGAATTCCAAGTTCCATAAATTTTTAATTCTTTTCTTAAAATAGAACTTACAGTTTTTTTATCAATCAATAAATCTCCGTCAATATTTCCCATCCAAACGACTTGTGCACTTCGTTGGGCTATTTCAATAGAATGTTTAAAACTTTTATTAGACCCGGTTGCTTCTAATACAATATTAGCCTTTTGGCAATTATCTATATATTTCCCCCATTCTTCTTCAGATTTTAAACAAACTTTTTTAACTTTTTCAGATTTAATAATATTCAGTTTATATTCATTTCTGTCAATCAAAGTTATTTCAACATCATTCAACTTATTTAAGATAATTCGGACAGCAATAAGCCCCATAAATCCTGCGCCAATTACAGTAATATTTTTAGACATACCTGAAAAAATATCAGTTTTTTTTAAAGCATTTAAAACAACAGCAAAAGGTTCTAGTGCCGCTGCATCTTTATATGATACTCCCTCAGGAATTTTTATTAGATTCCAAGGAAATACATCCAAATACTCACAAAAACCTCCATCATTTCTTGAACCATAATATTTATATGCCGAACATTGGGCATAAAGTTCTTCTTCACAAGCACTGCAGTTTCTACAGGGTATTAATGGAAATACAGCAACTCTATCTCCATTTTTAAAATCTTTAACATTATCTCCAACCTTAACAATCTCTCCTGACATTTCATGACCCATTATTAACGGATAAAAATAAGCACCATTATTAAATCCTCTATTTATATCAGATGAACATACTCCTGAGTATTTAATCTTTATTCTGCATAAATTTTCATCAAGTTTTGGTAATTCTATATTTTTAATATCTATTTTTCCGTTAGATTCTAAAACTGCAGCCCTCACTTACTTTTTCTCCTTAAATACAAGTTTTTTTATCATAAAATAATTTAAAAATGTTGTTACAGCTATACCAAATACCTGTGAAAGTTCTTTTGGAGAATTAAATATTTCCGTCGCAATAGTAATTACCGTAATATGAACACACAAACAAAAAACTTGAACCAAAAGATATTTGATAAGTCCTTTATTTATATTAACAGTACTGTTAAAAGTTATTTTCCTGTTAAGGAAAAAACCACACACAGCACCTGATAAGAATCCGATTGCACCTGATATTCTATAATCGGCTCCTAATTTTAACAATACATAAAAAACGACATAATTTAATAAAGTATTAATACTGCCTACACATAAAAACTTTATAAATCTTGGCGATATCTTTTGTTTTAAATATTCAATCATACCCTGTTAAAATTCCTTTTGAAAAAAACTTCTCCAATAATAAAAGGATTTTTTTTCAAATTCTGATTTAAAATCACAATCACATTCTGATTTTATTATATCACGCCATTTATAAAATTCTTCCAAATCTTCAGGAGTCCCCCAACATATAAATTTTTCAACATCTGTTATTTTTACTTTATATCCGTCTTTAACCAAATGGTTAAATATAAGACTTACATAGCCTTCTTTCAAATTTCCAAAACCGTCTTTTTGCAGTTTATCAGCATATTTTTTAAACAAATTAAAACTTTTAAAGTAATAAATTCCCGTATTAGCATACTCTTCACTTCTGTTTTGAGTAAAGCTTTTTTTCTCTCTTAACTCTATCAATTCATTATTTTCGTTTTGTCTTGTATAAGCATAATAAGTATTACCAAAAGAAGCAGGATGAAATCCTTTGAAAGAAGCAATAGCTCCGGAATAATTTTTTGACTGCTCCAAAAATTTTTTATAATTCCAAACAACAAAAAAATCACAATAAGAAACTATCACAGGATTATCGGAATCCTTTATATCAGCATTAAGTGCAGTATAAACAGGACCATACTCATGCGGTTCTATTTCAGTTATATGTACATTTTTAGCACAAGATTTAAGAATCTTAATTATATTTGACTCTTCCTTTTTTTGTTCGGTATTTAAAACAAAATAGAAATTATCCGCTTCGGGATTAAACAGTCTAACCACATGGTAAATCATTGGTTTATCATCAATATCAATTAAAAATTTAGGTTTATCATATCCTTTTTCTTTAAAACGGCGGGAATGTCCAGCAAGAGTGATAACAATATTCATATTCAATCCTCAATATACTCTCTCCAATAATTAACCGATTCTTTAAGCACTTCAATAACGGAACTATCTTCGGGTTCTCTTTCTCTAAAACTCAATTCCAAAATTAAATCAGCTTCAAATCTGCCGCCTTTATGAAGTGCATTTATTACTTTAACGGGAATAATCTTTCCCGTTTTATTATATTTTGATATAAACGGATAATGTCCGCCCTTATCAATTTGACTCTGCTTTAAATGTATTAAAGGTGAATCTAATGCAAAGTTTTCGAGCCAGCTGTATGGGTCTGTATCAATAGGATTTAACGATGATAAATCTCCATGATCGACATCCAAACATATTTTAAAAGGGAGCGGTGAATTTTTATTAACTTCTTTTTGTAATATTTTAGCTTTTTCCTGAGTTTCGCCTTGTTCCCTTGAAATTGACATAGGCTCCCAGCTTATATATTCAAGCCCGATTTTTTTTGCGTATTTTGCAATTTCATGCCAGTTTTCGATATTTTCTCTCAATCTTTCCTGTCTTAACTGTATATTATTATTATCTTTAGATGTTAAAATTCCAAAGTGACTTCCCATATTATTTGAACCCACAGCTAAAGATATATCGGCAAACTCTTTAAACCATTCAATCCAATATTTTTGTATGTTTTTATCAGGGTGAGCAAGATGATTTAATCTTGTAAACGCTCCCGTAAACGTCGATGTAATTTTAACATTATATTCTTTAGAAGCTTCATTTATTTTTGATATCAGATTATTTATAACTTTATCCGGCAAATACGGATTAATCAAATCAGCAGTCATTTGAGCATATCTACAGCCAGAAAGAGATATAATTTTAATCCATTCTTCAGGTTCAGTATATCTGTTAACGGCGAACCCCGTATTAATTGCGAGATGAAACATAATTTACCCCCCCCCCGGAACAGCGGATTTCAATACCTTCATCTATTGCTTTATGAACAAGAGATATTGCATCCGATATATTCATATCAGACTTAAAAAGCCCGCTAGAGCCAAGTACTAATATATCGGCACCTGCTGCAACCATTAATGGTATAGTGTTTTTATGTACATTTCCATCTACCGATATTTTTACTTTTACACCCATTTTATCTATCATATTTTTTAATTTTGATATCTTTCTTATAGTTTGAGGAACAAGTTCTTGACCTTTAAATCCCGGATCTACCATCATAAGAAGCACAACATCAACATCTTCTATAACATACTCTAATGACTCTAATGATGTAGCAGGAGATATTGCTATTCCTACATTTATTCCCTGATTTTGCTTTTTTATATTAACCAAATCTCTATGAAGATTTCTGCAAGCTTCTTGATGTATGGTAAATATATCACCTTCAGTTTTTTTAAAAGTTTCGAATAATGATGAAGGTTCATCCACCATTAAATGATAATCTGATTTCATTTTTGTTGCATTACGAAAAACATCTATAATTGAAGAACCCATAGTAAAATCTTTAGCAAATCTGCCGTCAATTATATCTAAATGTAGATAATCAACTCCGCAATGCTCAACATCTTTAAGCTGACTGCCTGCATTCAGCCAATCAAAACACATTAATGAAGCAGATAGTTCAATTCCCTTATACATTATCAGCTCTCCATACATTAGGATTCACAACAACTTTAACTGCGTCACCCGAAGCTGCTTTTTCAAATGCTTTATGTATTTCATCCAATGAATACGTATCAGTAATTATACCTTTAAGGTTTATTTTATTTTGAGATATTAAATCAAGTGCCTTTTTATGCTGACGAGGTGTAGAACCATGTGAACCTGTTATATAAGCTTCTTTATAGTGTATATCATTTGAATAAAAAGAAGCGGCACGTGAATCTTTTGGCAATCCGCCAAATAAATTTACAACCCCTCGTTTTGCCAGCATTTTTATTGCATTTTCGTGTGTTTCTACAGCCGTACAAGCTGTAAATATCATATCTGCTCCTTTATTTTGGGTATATTCATATATTTTTTCTATGACATTTTCTTTATTAGGATCAATAACAGTTTTTATTCCAAATTCTTCTTTTGCTCTTTGAAGCCTTTTTACATTCGGGTCTATCATAAATACGTTTTTAGCCTCATAAGCGGGGGCTAAAAGAGCAAGCATAATTCCAATAGGACCTGCTCCAAATATGACAATGTCGGAATTTTTTCTTAAATCCATAAATCCTCTTTCATAGCCGTTAATACAGCATGCAAGAGGTTCTGCTAATGTAGCGGTATTATAATCCAAATTATCGGGAATTTTATGCACTGGTCCATATTTAACTACCGTTTCATTTAAGTACATATATTCACTGAAACCGCCTTCAAATTGATATCCTATAGCATAATTAATATCACAGCAGTTACCCATATCATGAGTACAGTAATAGCATTTTCCGCAAGGCACATCTGCCCCGAGACATATTCTGTCCGATACTTTAAAGTTTTCTACAGCTTTTCCGATTTTTACAATTTCTCCCGCAACCTCATGCCCCGTTATTTGAGGATATTTTATTCTCGGATTACCGCTTTTTAGTATTCTTATATCAGAACCGCATATAGCACAAGAATATACTTTTAACAATATATCATTATCTCCCACCTCAGGAATTTCATTTTCTTTTACTTCTATATTCCCAAGTCCTGTCATAAATGCACTTTTTCTTATATTCTGCATATTCTTTCCTTTAACTTATGCTCACTGTGTAATTATTTATCGCTGAAAATACAGCAAAAAGAATTAACAAAAATATTATTATATAAAGATATATAAATGAATATTTTGAAAATATTAAATATGTATATTTCCTAATCCCTTCCATAAATTTTGTACTTTCTGAGCCTGTTGTAAATTCTTTATATGGTTTAGTTATGTAATATAATGGTACAACCCAATAATAGAAGTGCAAAAAGAATAAACTTGAATATCCGTCTAACGGATTAAACGGTATTTTAAAAGGAAAAATTCCATATAAAATTACAAGAATTATTTCAAAAATCATAAGCATATATACATGCCAAAATTTAAAAAATAATTCATACTTATCTATTCTTTGAAAGAAATATGCACAAAATGTTAACAATAAAGGAATAATAAAATAAGCCGTATAATAATACGCATTCATTTTAACCGGTATATAAACATTTTCATAAATTCTCATAGAAAAAATTAAATAAAGAATAACAAAAGCATTAAAAGCCTGCATTAAAATTTCTTTATATATTTCTACCCGTTCTTTATCATGATTCTGTCTAAAAAGCCTAATTATAAAATAAGGAAACCAAAATGTCAGACCAAATAATGAATCAATAGGAGATAATTTAGCATAAAATGCCCATAATATAGTCAATACAGAAAGTCTTTTGGAAGGAAATTTAAAATAATTTACAGAAAAATAAAACAAAAGTATAAAACATAAAAAGGTTAATGATTTTTGCCCGAATATTGCAGGCATGACCTCGGCACCTGATTTTATTAATTCCCCGTTTAATAATAACTTATTAAAAAAAAGCCTAAAAGGATGTCCTATAAAAACAAATATCGCCAATAATGAAATAGCTACTGACCATAATCTGTCCAAGTATTTATTTAATATTTTAGTAAGCATTATAAGACATAAAGAAGGAAATATAACCTGATATAATACTATCAACCCTAAATTACCAAATATATCAAATAAAAAATTATTAAATGGAGTTTTCGGTAAAAATTCCCAAACAGAATAATTAATTCCCAAAAACGACTGTAAAACTCCCCACAATGAAAATAAGCATAACGATAATATTCCTATAGGCAACAACCATAAATTTCGAATAAAAACATTTTCTTTTATTTCACTGCGGTAAATTTGACACGTATTTTGAATATTCTGCATTATTCCCCCGCTTCCAAAACAATCTTCATGATAGCATATACAATTTTAATATCAATATTTTCATTTGCCCGATTATATTTTTTAGGATAGAATAAATATAGTAATATCGGAGTTTTAAGAATGGTTAATACAATAAAATTAAACAATTTTGAGATTGGCGCTAAAAAACTTACTATATTAGCAGGTCCTTGCGCTATTGAATCAAAAGATATTTTATTCAAAACAGCAGAATATTTAAAAAATTTAACAAATGAACTTGATATAAATTTTGTATTTAAATCATCCTATGATAAAGCTAACAGAAGTTCAATAAATTCTTATAGAGGTTTAGGCATTGAAAAAGGACTTGAACTTTTAAAAATGGTAAAAGAAGAATTTAATGTTCCGATAGTAACAGATATACATAATCCTTGTGAAGCAGAACCGGTAAAAGAAGTAGCAGATATTATTCAAATACCCGCATTTTTATGCAGACAAACTGATTTACTTGTTGCAGCCGCAAAAACAGGTAAAATTATTAATATAAAAAAAGGGCAATTTTTAGCACCTTCGCAAATGAAATCTATTGCACAAAAAGTTGTCGAATCAGGAAATAATAAAATAATTTTAACAGATAGAGGAACTACATTCGGCTATAATAATCTGGTATCAGATATGAGAGCTATTCCTATTATGCAAAAATTGGGATATCCCGTTATATTTGATGCGACACATAGCGTTCAATTACCGGGGGGCTGTGGTGATTCTTCTTCGGGAGAAAGAGAATTTGTACCGGTATTAGCAAAATCAGCAGTTGCAGCAGGTGCTAACGGTTTATTTTTTGAAGTACATCCAAACCCTGACTCTGCTTTATGTGACGGAAATAATATGATTAATTTTAATCAGGCAAAAGAAATATTTAGAATTTGTAATGATATATTTCATCTGCTGAATTAATTTTTAATTGTATACCTTGCCTGTGCCCATGGATAACCTTTTTGTATCCGCCAATCATCCTTCATTATTAATGCACCGCAATAATTCCCTGTTGCAGTTTTATTACAACCGTCTTTGTCTTTTGATATTATTTCTTTTTTCATATATTCAAAGCCATAAGGCAATAATTTACCTTCCACTAAATGATTATCCCTGTTTTTTATCCAATAAACGAACATAAAAACATCACGCCCCGAAGCATTTAAATCCCTTTTTCCGTTTGTATCAACATAGAAATAAACAACTTTATAAAAATCATCAGAATATGTTTGAAGCGCAATAAAATTACCGTCACTAACGAAGAATCTGACCCATTTTGGACTCAATGATTGAGGTTTACCGCTAAGTTCTTTAAAACTAAAGTTACAAATTCCTTTTGTAGAATTTTTACAATCACGTGCAACTGGCAAAAATGGTTTTATATAATCACTAAAAAAATCATAAGAAGCTCTTTCTGATAAACCGGGTTCAATATCCCACTTATCAGGAGTGCCATTATTTGATATTGAAGTATCAATTGCCGTAGATAATAATGAATACATATTTTTTAATTTCAATGCAGTCTGATTTTTAAAATAATCAGCTCCGTATACCCCTATTATTACAACACTTATTACTGCTATTACTACAGAAACAATAAGTGTTTCAGAAATATTAGGATTTTTTTTATCATTTTTATCGTTTTTCCTACTATAATACATTATCCAGCACCGAAAATAATTCTTCTTTTTCAGTCTCATCAAGAACAACAAGAGGTTTTCTTACATATTCATTAATTAAACCCAAATGAGCTAATGCAGCTTTTACGGGTACGGGATTTGGTGCCATAAACAGTTTTCTGAAAAGCGGATATAGCTTTATATGAAGCTTTTGCGCCTCTTCAATTTGACCCGATTTAAAAGCAGATATCATTTCTTTCATAGTGTTTCCTGCTACATGTGAAGCAACACTTATAACGCCATGGGCTCCTAACGACATCATTGGAAGGGTTAAACTGTCATCACCTGAATAAACAATGAAATCCTCAGGGCACATCATCTTTATATCACTTATTAAATCTAAATCAGAATTACTTTGTTTAACTGCAGCTATATTCTTAAACTCATCTGCAAGTTTTGCAATCGTTAAAGGAAGCATATTTACACCTGTTCGTCCCGGTATATTATAAAGTATTATCGGTAAATCCACAGATTTAGCTATTTCAGAAAAATGTTCATACATTCCTTTTTGAGAAGGTTTATTATAATATGGTACAACCGTTAAAATAGCATCCGCCCCGAGTTCTTTTGCTTTAACGGAAGACTCGACAGCAGTTTGTGTTGAATTAGAACCTGCACCCATTATAACTTTTATTCTGCCGTTTACTATCTTTTTAACGAAATAAAACATCTCCGCTTCTTCTTGATGTGACAGAGTTGGAGTTTCACCCGTTGTACCTGCAACCAATACTGCGTCACTTCCTGTTTCTATCAGATGATTTATTAATCTTTCAAGTGCAGGATAATCTATTGTTAAATCCTCATTAAACGGAGTTACCATTGCTGTAATAATTTCACCTGCATTATATCTTATTTCCATATTCACCTCTTAAAAAACTTGCATTTCAATAACTTTTTCAGCAATTCTGACTGTATTTAAAGCAGCACCTATTCTAAGATTATCAGCAACACACCAGAATGTTATTGCATTATCAAAAGCTATATCCTTTCTGATTCTGCCGACATAAACAGGATTAGTACCTGCAGCCATTACGGCTGTCGGAAATTCATAATTAGCTGTATCATCTATTACTTTGACTCCCCACGCTTTTTCTAATATTTCTCTTGCTTTTTCGGGAGTAATTTCTTTCTCGAACTCAACTGTGACAGCTTCCGAGTGTCCTACAAATACAGGAACTCTGACAGCCGTGCAAGATATAGGAGTATCAGGTTTTAAATGAAGTATTTTTTTTGTTTCATTTGTAACTTTCATTTCTTCTTTTGTATAACCGTTGTCGCAAAATACATCTATCTGTGGTATGCAATTATAAGCTATAGGTTTTTTAAATACTTTATTTTCAAACGATCTTTTTTCATTTACGGCAATTGTATTTTCTCTAAGCTCATTAATAGCTGCTAAACCTGCACCTGATACCGATTGATATGTACTTACTATCATTCTTTTTATTTCCGCATAATCATGTAAAGGCTTTAGAACCAGCATTAATTGTGATGTTGAGCAATTAGGATTTGCTATTATACCTTTATGCAGCCTTATATCTTCATCATTAACTCCTGCAATTACCAAAGGAACATCCTTTTCCATTCTAAAAGCACTTGAATTATC
This sequence comes from Candidatus Gastranaerophilales bacterium, assembly GCA_947589705.1. Lineage (GTDB taxonomy): Bacteria > Cyanobacteriota > Vampirovibrionia > Gastranaerophilales > Gastranaerophilaceae > Avigastranaerophilus. The sequence goes on along the minus strand of CANQCO010000038.1, from coordinate 7,448 downwards.
TATATATACAGCGCCTCTTTTAACAGCCTCTTTTGCCAGTGCCAAACTTGTTGATCCGCCTGCAGAAGCTAATACTATATTTATACCTTCAAACGCATCAGGGGTTGCTTCTATTACCGTATATTCCCTGCCTTTGAATTCTATCGGTTTACCAGCACTTTTTTTGCTTGCCAAAAATTTTATATCTTCATATACTACATTATTTTCTTCTAAAATTTTTAATATGTTTCTGCCAACTACTCCGGTTGCGCCTAAAACTCCTATAACTGGTTTTCTCATTTTTCTACCTCACTCACTACATTGAAATTATCCGATAAATTCACTATTTATACAAGAAATAAACATATTTTAAAAGTTGATTGTAAATATTTATTAACTTTTTTTATTATATCTTTTAAATATATACTCTTATACTTTACGAATTTCAAATTAAGTTGTATAATTAGTTTGTTATTAATGTTTCGGCTAGTGTAAATAATGCAAGTCCTTAAATCTTACTTTAGACTTGCATTTTCTTTTAGTTTTTTACTCTGTTTTTTATTTCAATATTATTTTCATAATTATTTAAGTTTAAAAGTGTCATTTCTAATATTCGATTAACGGCTTCTTTTGTATCATAAGCAATATGAGGTGTTACAACAACATTATCAAGATTCATTAATTTTGTATTAATAAGAGAGATTCTTAAATTTTTTAAATTAATATTACCTCCGGGTCGTTTATTTGATATTGTTTCTTCAAATTCCAATACGTCAAGTGCAGCACCTTTTATTCTTTTTTCTATTAAAGCATCATATAATGCTTCCGTATCTATAAGCTCCCCTCTTGCCGTATTTACTATTATTACATTTTCATTCATTAATGCTATTTTATTTTTGTCGATTAAATGATAATTAGATGTTGTTAAAGGGGCATGAAGCATTATTATATCGGATAATTTGCATAAAGTATCCAAATCAACATATTTTATGCCGTACTCCTTTTTTATATCTTCATTCTCTCTTATATCACAGCACAAAACATTCATAGAAAAACCTTTGGCAATTTTAACCGATTTTGAACCTATAGAACCTGTTCCTATTATACCTATTGTTTTTCCGAATAATTCTAATCCGAAAGTTACGGGATACATATCACCTTGTTTAAGTTCAGCTACCCCGTAACAAATTCTTCTTGCAAGATTTAATAATATTCCGAATGAAAATTCTGCAACGGTATAATCACCGTAATGAGGAGTATTTGCTACTATTATACCTTTTTCTTCGCAATATTCCATATCTATATGGCTATAACCGACAGAGCGTGTCAAAATTAATTTTAAATTACTAAATTTATCTATTGTTTCTTTTGTTAATCTTGACCCTGTAAAAACGGATATTATTTCCGCATTCTCCTCTACGTATGTTGTTTTGGTTTCTGAATTTAATTCATTTTCATTAAATTCTAAATTATATTTATCAAATAATTCTTTTTCAAAGAAACTGCGCTCATAATCTTTTATTTCATAAAAAACAACTGTTTTCATTTTATTCTCCGTTTTTTTTTAATTTATCAAAGAAAATAAAAATAAAAAATCAGTCTTATGTATTTGTACAACAGGGGATAATTAAACCCCTAATAAATTTTTAGCAAAAGAAGATGAGTCTTCATTAATCTCTCCTGCTGCAAGAAGGGCTATAGCTTTTACTCTGTTTTCACCTTCCAATTTGTATACATTTACTTTTGTTACGTCAGATTGTTCTTTTTTTACATAAAAATGAGTATCTGCCTTTGCTGCTATTATCGGCTGGTGTGTAATTAATATAACCTGATGACTTTTTGAAAGTTCCGATATACTATCTGCTACGCTCTGAGAAGCTTTACCCGATATCCCTGTATCTATTTCATCAAATATAACAGTATTTGTTGAATCAGCTTTTGCAAATATTGTCTTAATCGCAAGCATTATTCTTGATATTTCACCGCCTGATGCAGTTTTATTAAGCGGTTTAACTTCTTCCGATATATTTGTTGATATCAAAAATTCAACTCTGTCTTTTCCTCTTTCATTCATATTACAAGCACTAATTGCTATTTCAAATTTTGATTTCGGAAGTTCCAATTTCTCAAGTTCATTTGTTATAGCTCCTGATAATACTTTTGCAAGTTCTTTTCTCGCCAAAGTTATTGTTTGTGATAATTTATCAAGTTCTTCATTCAATATTTTTGCTTCTGATTCAAGTTTTATTATATTATCTTTTGAATATTCAATTGAATTAAGTTCTTCACTCAATTTATCATAAGTTAAAAGTACTTCTTCCAATGAATTACCGTATTTTCTTTTAATTTTATCAAACAGGCTCAATCTTTCCTGTATAACATCCATTCTTTCATTATCATTTTCTTTTGAATCAGAATAATTTCTAAGTGAAACCGCTGTTTCTTTCAATGTTTCATAAGCATTTAAAAATTCTTCTTCAATACCGGATACACTCTCATCCAGCCCGGAAAGCTTTGATAAATTGGATTTTATACTTCCAAGCATACTTAATATATTATTTTCATCTTCCGATAAAGCCCAGTATGAAGAATAAGATAACTCTTTCAGTTTTTCTATATTAGATAGTATTTCAAGTTCCTTTTCAAGTTTTTTATCCTCTTCAATATCCTCTATAGAGGCAGATTCAATCTCATCTGTTTGAAATTTTAAGAATTCCGCCTGCTGCTCGGTTGTATTCACTATATTTTGAGCTTCCGTTAAATTTTTATTTACTTCAAGCAGTTTATCATATTTTTCTTTAAATATTTTTATATTATCCCTATGCGGCTTTAGCGCAAAATTATCAAGCAAAATTATATGATTTTTTTGCTGAACATAATTATAGCTTTGATGTTGAGTATGTATATCAAGCAAAAGTTCTCTTATTTCTTTTACAAAATCTAAAGTGACAAGAGCCCCGTTTATTCTTGAACGTGATGAGGTTGACTGTATTTCTCTTGATATAATTATTTCATTATCTTTAATATCTATACCGTTATTTATAAAAACCGACTTATCAAAATTTTCATCCAATAGAATATCCAGTTCTATATAAGCCCTGTCGCAGCCTGTTTTTATTACTTCTTTATTTAATTTAGCACCCAAAGCACAATCAATAGCACCAATTATAATACTTTTACCAGCACCTGTTTCTCCCGTGAATACATTAAACCCTTTAGAAAATTCAAGAGTTAAATCATCTATTAAAATATAATTTTTTATAGTAACAGATTTAATCATATTAACCCTTCCAAGATAATCCCCAGTGCAATTTCTCTTTAAGAACAGAGTAAAATGAATTTTTTTCTAAGTTTAAAAGAACTAATTTTGCGCAATAATTACATTTTTTTATTTCTATAGATTCATTAATTCCTATACATCTTGTTTCCTGCCCGTCAGCCGATATCTTTAATAGCGGTTTATTTTGGCTTGAAGTAACCTTTATTATTTCATCGGACGGTATAACTATAGGTCTTGCATTCATTGTATGAGGACATATAGGAACGATAACAACCGCATCAAGTATAGGTGCCAGTATGGGTCCTCCTGCTGATAATGTATAAGCCGTTGAACCTGTCGGTGTTGATATTATTATTCCATCCGCTAAATAATCACAAACAATATTATCGTTTATATGAACATATAACCTCGATGTCCTTGAAAATCCGTCACCTTTTATTACTATGTCATTTAAGGCATTTAACTTCCCATCCATAGCAGAGAGCATTATTCTGTCTTCTATCAAAAAAGACCCGCTCAATATATATTCTATAGCTTCATTAACCTGTGATGACTTTGCCTGAGATAAAAACCCCAATCTTCCGAGATTAATTCCCAATATAGGTACTCCAAAAGGCGCATAAAATCTTGCCGTTTTTAATATTGTACCGTCCCCTCCCAGTACTATAGCAAATGTGTACACCTCTGAATATTCTTCCGTCGTTAATATTGTACAATCTATTTTATTTTCTTTCAGTATTTTTTCTATATTAGAACTTACATACTTAGCTTTTTGATTGTCTTTATTATAAAATATTCCGACATTAGAAAGATTAATTTCATCACCGCATACAGATTTAATTATTCCTGTCATATAAACAAAACTCCTATATTTTATATGCCATTAACATCCCGTCAGGCAAATCAAGTATTTGAACCTGATATTCTTCGTGATTAGAAATAGCTTCTACAAAAGGTGCTACTTTTTTCGCATGTGAAGTTATATTATCAGCCAAAATAACACCGCCTTTTTTTAAAAGCGGATGAACAGCTTCAAAAAATTTTATATATTCCTGTTTATTTGCATCTATAAAAATCAAATCAAACTCTTGTTTTATCTCATCTTTTATAACATCATAGGCAGAACCTGTCTTACAGGTTATTATATCCGATAAACCACATTTTTTGAAGTATTCACGAGCAAGACACTGCCTTTTTTCCCAAAATTCAATTGTAATTAAATGACCGCCAGTTTCTTTTAACGCATCAGCTATCCATACCCCTGAATAACCGTTAGATGTACCTATTTCAAGTACATCCTTTGCCTTCATCAATTTTATAAGCATATTCATAAAATTACCGCTTTGAGAAGATATATTCCAATACTCTTGTGATGTCTGCTCCAATTGTTTTAATATACTTCGGGTTACTTCATTCATTACTTTTTATCCGGAATTGTTATCATATTTATATATTCACTTATAGGATATGTTTGTACAGCCTTTTCCTTTGACATATCATACACTACAAATTTTAAATCAGCCATATTTGTTATTACGGCAAGATTTGAATCCGGAACAGGGGTAAATGCCTTAGAAAATCCTTCAACCGGTAACTTTTCCGTTTTCAAACTACCTGTTTCCAATGTATAAGAATAAACACTGTTATCACCTGCACATAAAACAAATATCTTTCCATCCTTCATATACATATCTATAGGTTTGTTACCTATATTTATATCTTTAATACTTGTAGAATAAGTCTGTATATTTTCATCCTGCTCTTCTACTTGCGGATTTAAAACCTCTTCTCCTATTAAAATATCATCTGTAATATTATCAGCATCTTTCTGCTCTTCGTCTTTTTGAGAACGCTCTTTAATCTTTTGTTTTCTTGATTTTACAGTCTTATTATCCTGCAGTAAATCAAAATTTATTATTCTTAATTTCGGTTGAGTTCTTGATATTGCATAAAGTGTGTTATCCGATAGTATCAATTTTGTTGCATTAGGATAAGTAGATATAAGTTTATTTTCGTATTCATCAGTTAAATCTATAACAAAAATACGCGATGTTTTTATATCTATATATGCAAGTTGTGTACCGTCTTTAGACAATGATAAATGCTGAGGCGACCCTGCCAATTGTATTTTTTCTTTTACCGTCATAGTTTCAGTATCAATAACAGATAATGATTCATCCTTTGTACTTGCCGCATATACTTTATTATTAAGTTCATCAACTGCCAGCTCCGTTGGTAGTGCCGTTAAATCTATATGTTTTGATATATATTCATTTTCTATATCAACGACATCAATATTTTTTTTATTTGCACTTGCGGCAAGAATATATTTTCCGCCAGGAAGAGACTTAATATCCTTCATTACTCCCGATGTTTTTAATGAATATAAGGGTTCTGAAACAGTTGAAGAAAATACATCCAGATACTCCGTTTGAAAATTATTTACGAAAAATAATTTATTTTTCAATGCTTCAGGAATTGAATGTTTTTTTATATCAACAGATTTTTTACCCATAGGAAGAGGGGCAGATTTTCTTGATGTTATAAAAGAAGCCGACTTAGCACTGCCTATTAACGGTATTTGAACATCACCGAGTATTCCGGCAAGATAATCAGGAAGCACAAGTCCTCTTGGAACCATTATATCTTGCGGCAGCATGCCTGTTTTAACTTCTACGGGCAAATTAGGTATATTTCTTACTGTCAATGTATTTTGACTTGCTCGTATAACTTTTATCAATGCAAAATTATTATTAAAAAGTATCATATCAGGGAATTGCAACAGTCCCTTATTTTCAGGATATGTCTTAACTATTTTTAACTGTTCAACTTCCTCAGGATAAGCAGGGAATACAGGCAGATACATTACATTATCATTATACACTACTACACCGTCATATCTTATTGAAGGAACCGTTTTTTGAGATATAATATAATCCTTAACCTGTTTTGGAAGCGTTGTAGCATTTGCTGTTATATCGGTTAGTATCATAACAATTATTAAACTTATTAAAAATTTTAATTTCATATTCCCTCTTCTTAATTATGAAGTACATTCTTCATTTTATCAATGAATTTTGATGAAGGCTTTTTGTTACGATTAATTTCATACAGTTTGTTATATAATTGTTTTTCCTCAGCGGAAAGACTTTGAGGCGTCACAATTTTAACAATAAAGTTATGATTACCTCTTTTTGAGTTATTTCCAAGGTATGGAACACCTGCACCTTTTAGCTGCAACATTTTATCCTGCTGAACTCCCGGCGGAATAACCAATTGTTTTATTCCGTCAAGTGTTTTAACATCAATGGTATCACCGAGTGCTGCCTGCGGGAATGTTATTTCCACGGCAGAATATATATCAAAACCGTCTCGTTTAAACTCTTTATGCTCTTTTACGTACAGTACAACAATTAAATCACCTGTTCTGCCGCCGTTTTTACCGCAATTTCCTTCTCCCGCTAAGCCGATTCTTGAACCGTTATCAACACCAGCAGGTATTTTTATTTTAAGTGTTCTTTCTTTTTCAATTCTGCCTTCTCCGGAACATTTCGGACAAGGATTTGAATTAATTCTTCCCGTTCCTCCGCACTTAGGGCAAGTTGTTATTTGTCTGAAACTTCCTAAAGGGGTCTGAGTAACTTGTTGAACTCTTCCTGTTCCGCCGCATGTAGGACAGGTTTCAGGCTTGCTTCCTTCTTTTGCACCTGTACCTTTACACTCATCACATGTTTCTAAATGTGCTATTTTAACTTCCTTTTCTACCCCAAAAACAGCCTCTTCAAAATCTATTTGTAAATTTAATCTTAAATCAGCACCATTTTGAGGGCTATTGGGATTTGTCGCACGCTCTGTAAATCCGAATCCGCCAAAAAAGCTTTCAAATATGTCATTTAAATCTCCAAATCCACCGTCAAAAGGACCTGATGTGCTAAATCCTGCTTCTCTTAATCCGTCTTCTCCGTATCTGTCATAAGTGGCTCTTTTATTATCATCCATTAATGTTTCATAAGCACGGCCGAGTTCTTTAAATTTCTCTTCCGCATCCGGTGCTTTATTTACATCCGGATGATATTTCCTTGCCATTTTCCTAAACGCTGATTTTATTTCATCCTTTGTTGCGTTTCTTTCCACCCCTAATATTTCGTAATAATCACTCATTCTCTTCTAATCTCTCATTATTTTACTG
>CANQCO010000037.1 GCA_947589705.1 Candidatus Gastranaerophilales bacterium | reverse complement strand
AGGTTCAAAAGTATTATCAAGAAAGACAGCAGAACAATATGAACTCACACCTGCAGTAATAAGAGGTATTGAATCACAAGGTATGCTGTGTTCACAAGATGAACTTGGACTGGAAAGAATGCAGGAAGAAGACGGCATATTAATATTAAACAAGTTATATAATGATTTAAAACTTGGTGTTGATATACAAACAATACTGAATATAAAAGAGGATACAATAATAGATGTTGCACCAACTCCAAACCGAGGAGATGAAATGTCAGTTATAGGTGTTGCAAGAGAAATATCAGCTTTATTTAATAAAGAACTGAAACTGACTAAAGCTCAAATTTCAGAACCAAACGCCGATAATAAATTCACCGTTGAAATAAAAGATAATGAAGTATGCAAATATTATTCAGCAGGATTAATAAAAGATGTAGTAATAAAACCTTCACCCGATTGGATGAAAAGGAGACTTGAAGTATCAGGAATCAGGTCAATTAATAATGTTGTAGATATAACAAATTATGTTTTACTTGAATACGGACAACCGCTTCATGCTTTTGATATGAATAAACTTAACGGATATATATGTGTAAGACGAGCAAATGAAGGCGAAACAATAACAACACTTGACGGAATAGAGAGAAAATTAAATAATGATTCTGTTTTATGTGCGACAAAAGAAAAAGGAGTCTGCGTAGCGGGAGTATTTGGTGCTGAAAATTCAGGTATTGATGATAATACAAAAAATATAGTACTTGAATCTGCATATTTTACTCCGCATACAAACAGAAAAAATTCAAGAAGCATAGGATATCATTCTGAAGCATGTGCAAGATTTGAAAGAGGAGTGGATATAGAAGAAACACGCCCTGCACTTTTAAGAGCGATAGAACTTCTTATTAAATATGCAGACGCAAAATTTGAAGGTATTGTTGAAACAGGCAAAAATAAACTTGATGATGTTTCAATTACTTTAAGATTTAATCAGGTAAAAAGACTTTTAGGTACAGATATACCAAATGACAGATGTATAGAAATATTGGAGAAATTAGGATTTAAACCTGAAGGTAAAAATGAATCGGCAGCAAGATTTTTGGTTCCTTCTTTCAGAATCAATGATGTTATGCAAGAAGTTGATTTAATAGAAGAAATAGCAAGAATATACGGTTACGACAAAATTGCTCCCAAGCTGCCTTATAAAACACTTTCACCTGAGATTTCAACAGAAACGAAATTATTGAAAAAAATAAATAACATTATGCTCGGATACGGTTTTAATGAAGCCGTTACTTCATCACTAATCGGAGAACCGTTATTAAATCAATATGGATTATCTTATGACAAATCAAAAGCAGTGTTTGTTCAAAATCCGCAATCAGATGAACATACAATGTTAAGACAAACAACTATAGCTAATCTTTTGGATACTGTTAAATCAAATTTTGATAACGGACAGAAAAATATATGGCTATATGAAATAGGGAAAACATATTTTATAAAAGAACCGGCAACACAAAAAGACAGCGGTGTTGAAGAAAATCAGATTTTATCCGGAATACTTACAGGCAATACAAACAATAACTTGTGGAAAAATCATACTAAAATTGATTTCTATACAATAAAAGGTGTTTTAGAAGAAATATTCAAGGAACTAAACATTCAAAACAGAATTAAGCTTTCAGCTGCGGACGGATGTGAATATCTGCACCCCGGGAGAAGTGCAAAAGTTACATTACTTTCAAAAAATCCTGAAGTTGTTGGTTATTTTGGTGAAATTTATCCATTAATTAAAGATAAAATGAAAATCAATCAGGACATATATGTTTTTGAAATAAATATCGGGAAATTGATTAATTCGGCAAATACAAATATTTCAAAATACAAAAATATACCGATATTCCCCGAAGTACAAAGAGATATATCATTTGCAATTGAAAAAGAAATAAAAAATGATGAAATAATGCTTACAATAAAGAAAAGCACAGATAATAAATTATTTAAATCAGCTAATTTATTTGATATATATGAAGGTGAGCATATAAATGAGGGGTATAAAAGCCTTGCATACAGAATTAATCTTCAAAATGAAGAAACAACAATGACTGATGAAGTAATAGAAAAAGAGATAACAAACATAAAATCGGGACTAATGAAGAAATATCCGTCAATTAATTTCAGATAATCAACAAATAAATATAATATACAATTTATAATATTAATAAAAATTGTATCATAACGTAATAATTGAATAAAATTTCTTGAAATACATTTAAGAACCGATATAATAATAATATATTAAAGTATGTACATGGTAAAAATACAGTAAAAACAAATGGGGATAAATTCAAGGAGGAATTTCTAGTGCTTAGAAGCAGAGATATGGGTAGATCCATCGCAGTAAGAAGATGGACAAATACGGCTTTAGAATGCTACAAAAGAGGCTGTGTTTGCGAAGGTTGTTTTTATACGGACTTTTTTAACGGCACATCACAAAAATGCCAGATGAAAGCTTCCGTTTTAGAATTAGTGAGAGTTTTGGGTAAACCGAATGTTGAAATTCAACAGGTTTTGGTAGATTAACTAGGTAAGTATAATTAAAAAGCTCCCAAATATGGGAGCTGTTTTTTTATTATAAAGAAATTATTTAAATAATTTCTTTATAGTCGTCAGTATTATTTAATAAATCATAGTTAATTTCATTTTCATTATCAGCAATAACAGCAGCAACAACAGCATCACTTGCGACATTAACCGTAGTTCTTAACATATCAACAACACGCTCTATTGAGAAGAGGAATGCAAAGCCGACAACTAATTGTTCCGGAGTTAAACCTAAACCGTTTAATACAAGAGCAATAGTAATTAACCCTGCACCAGGTATTCCCGCACTCGTAGAAGAAGCTATTATTGCAAGAAGCATAATTTGTATAATTTGAACAGGCGCTAAAGTTATACCATAAGCCTGAGTTAAAAAGATAACAGCGACTGTTTGGAATAGAGCAGTTCCATCCATGTTCAAAGTAGCACCAAGAGGAAGCACAAAACTGCAAACTTTATGAGAAATACCTCTTTTTTCACAGCAAGCAATTGTTAACGGTAATGTAGCACTGCTGCTTGCAGTACCAAATGCAACCAATAATGCTTCAATTATAGCTGTATAAAAATTACCTACAGGAACTTTACTAAAGATTTTAAGCATTAACGGATAAACTATAAATAATTGGAAAATAAATCCAATAAATACAACAGCAAAGAATTTAGAAATAGTAGAAAAAATAGACAGACCAAAAGATGAAACAGCAACAGCAGTTAAAGAAAAAATACCGGGAGCTGCAAAAATCATAATCCAATCTGTTACTTTCATTGTAGCTGCAAAAACAGATTCAAAGAAAGAAACAATGGGTCTGTTTATTTCACCAACCTTAGAAAGTGCAAGAGAAAAAATTAAAGCAAAGAATATAATAGGAATCATTTCTCCTTTAGCAAGAGATTCCAATGGATTTTGCGGAATCATACTTAAAAATAAGTTACCAAGCTGACCCTTTTGAGAAGCTAAAACAGCATTAACCTGGTTTTGAAGTGATGTTGAAGCAGTATCAATATAATTCTGAACACCAAGACCGGGTTTTATTGTAATAGCTAATAAAGCACCAATACTTACAGCAATTATTGTAATAATTCCATAGTATATAACCATTTTTTTGCCGAATTTACCGATTTGTTTGCTGTCACCAATACTTGAAATACCAACAACAATAGCAGAACATACCAATGGAATAACTATCATTTGAATTACTTTTAAAAAAGCCTGACCTATTATATCCAATACTCCAAGCAGCTGATGTAGTCTTATATATAGAATTGAATCAGATTGTATTTGAGACATACCATGTTCAAGCTCAAAAACATAATTACCAAAAATTATCCCCGCAATAATTGCAAGAAATATATGCCAATTTCTCTTAATCCCAAGACCTATCGCTACAAATAATGTTTGTACGTGTAATTTCATATTAACCTCATAATACTAATTATAATAATGTAATTATTTTACTTTTTTTTCTATTATATTACAAGCATTAAATAATTTGAAAATAATAATTTTATTTTTATAATAAGAAAGAAAGATAAATGGGATATAAGACATGGTTAATTTGGAAGATAAAAAATATCATTTTATAGCAATAGGCGGAGTAGGAATGAGCGGACTTGCCAAGTATATGAGAGAGCGTGGAAATTGTGTTTCTGGTTCAGACATACAGGAAAGCAAATATACGCATTTATTGGAATCATTGGGAGTCAGCGTTAACATAGGTCATAATGCCGATTTAATAGAAAAAGATATGATTATTATAGCCAGTTCCGCAATAAAAAATGATAATCCGGAAATAATAAAGGCAAAAGAGCTTAATTTAGATATTTTACACCGCTCAGACATATTAAAATTAATATCAGATGAATTTTCCAATAAAAAAGATTCAACATTTATAGGATTTTCAGGCACACACGGAAAAACAACAACATCCGGTCTATGCTCATATATATTAGAAAAAGCAAATTACAAGCCTTCATTTGTTGTAGGCGGAATAATTCCCGAAATTAACACCAATGCAAAATATCAAGGTGATAAATATTTTATAGCGGAATTAGATGAGTCTGACGGAACAATACAAAAATATTCTACTGATATCGCCGTTATTAACAATATGGAAGAAGACCATTTAGATTATTATAAAAACGGATTTAATGATATTGCCGATACATTTAATATGTATTTATCAAACAAAAAAGACCAAAAAGTTATTATAAATATTGATAATGACGGGAATAAGCGATTTATGTCTTTATATCCTGATTATAATTATATAACTTTCGGGCTTGAACAAGGTGATTATTATGCCAAAAATATAAAATATGACGGATTAACATCTAAATTTAACCTATACAAAAAAGAAGAAAATCTCGGTGAATTTTCTTTGTCTATTTTAGGTAGACATAATGTATATAATGCCGTTGCAGTAATAAGTGCATTAATTGAAACAGGTATAGACATAAACGAAATAAAACAGCATATTAAAACATTCTCTGGAATGGGAAGACGATTTGAAAAAAAAGCAGAATTTTCTTCAATAAAGGTATATGATGACTATGCACATCATCCCAGTGAAATTAAAACAACTTTAAATGGTATAAAAATGGCGGTAAACGGAGAAAAAAGAGTTGTTGCAGTATTTCAGCCCCACAGATTTACCCGTCTAAAAAGTCTTTGGAATGAATTTAAATCTGCCTTTAGGGATTCTGATTTATTATTAATAACTGATGTTTACCCTGCAGGAGAAGCTCCGATAGATGGTATAACTTCGGAAAATTTTAGCAAAGAAGTTGAACACGATAATCATAAATATATAAAAGGCAGTATTGAACAGGCTGCTAATAAAATATATCCTCTTCTTCAAAAAGATGATATAGTAATAACTTTGGGGGCAGGAGATATTACAAATATGGGAAAATATTTAGCTCTAAATTCAGAAATTAAGGTGTAATGTGGTTGAGATATATAATGACTTTAATGTAAAAAATCACACAACTTTTAAAATCGGAGGAAATGTAAAAAAAGCCGCATTTCCCTCTACTGTCAGCGAATTAATAGAACTTCTGAATCTTGATGAATACGACTTTGTTTTGGGTAATTGTTCAAATGTTCTGTTTTCTTCGGAAAATATAGATAAAAGTATAATTTTTACCGATAAAATTAATGAATATAAAATTGAAAACAACATAGTAAAAGTATGCTGCGGAACAAAAGGACCAATTGTATCAAAAGAATGCAGTAAAAAAGGGCTGTCAGGATTTGAATTTTTAATAGGATTTCCAGGTTCATTCGGCGGAATGATATGTATGAATGCGTCAGCTCATAATCAATTCATTTCTGATTGTTTTGTATCAGCAAGGGTCTATGATACAAATAATAAAAAAATATTAATTCTAAATAAAGATGAAATGAATTTCGGTTATAGGAAATCTGTTATAAATGAGAAAAATTATATACTTCTTGAAGCTGAATTTATGTTAAAAGAAGGCGAGAGCGAAAAAATAGAAGAAATTATGCAAAGAAATACTGAATTTAGGAAACAAAGACAGCCTGCACTCAGTTATCCCAATGCGGGAAGCATATTTAAAAATCCCGAAAATGATTCAGCGGGAAGATTATTAGATTTATGCGGATTAAAAGGCAGAATTTCAGGAGGCGCCCAAGTATTCGAAAAGCACGCTAATTTTATAATAAACAAAAATAATGCAAATTCTTTTGATGTTATATCATTAATGTATGAAATGTATACAAATGTTAGGGAAAAATATAGAATTGAATTAAAACCCGAAATAAAATATATTGGAAATGAGGGGAGTCGAGAGCAAAAATTATGGAAAATAATGACAGAAAATATTCATCAGATACAAAAATAGCGGTATTATCAGGCGGAATTTCATCTGAGAGAGAAGTTTCACTTCGTTCAGGAAAAAATGTTTATGAGGCATTAAAAAGACTTGGATATAAAAATGCTGAAATTATAGATGTAGATAAGGATATAACCGAAAAATTAAAAGAAAAAAATATAAAGGTTGCATATAATGCATTGCACGGTAAATATGGTGAAGACGGATGTATTCAGGGAATACTTGAACTTCTTAAAATTGAATATACAGGCTGCGGAGTTATGTCTAGTGCCATTACAATGAATAAAGAATATACAAAAAGAATTCTTTCAACAAATAAAGACATAATAATGGCAAAATCCGCATTTATACAAAAAGGCGATGACATTTATGAAAAAACGAAAGATTTAAAATATCCGCTTTTTATAAAGCCTGTTTCAGAAGGTTCAAGCTTTGGGATGACAAAGGTAGATAAACCCGAAGAACTTCAAGAAGCGTATAAAACAGCTTTAAAATATAATGATGATGTATTAGCAGAAGAATTTATCGACGGTTTTTTTGTTACTGTTGGTGTCTTAGAAAAAGACAATAAACCATTTGCTACAGAAATACTTGAAATAAGACCAAAAAACGAATGGTATGATTTTGAAGCTAAATATACAAGCGGAATGTCTGATTTTATTGTACCTGCGAATATAGATAAAGAATTAACCGAAAAAGTAAAAGATATAACGGTAAAAGCATTTAAGACAGCAGGTTGTCACGGAGTATCCAGAATAGACTTTATGATAAAAGATAATATACCGTATCTGCTTGAAATAAATACCAGTCCGGGTATGACTGATATAAGCGATTTACCTGCACAGGCAAAAGCCATGGGAATTTCTTATGATGAACTTGTACTTATTATATTAAATAATGCGGGATTAAATAAATAATGTCACACGATTATATTGTACAAAGGCGTATAAAACTTCAAAAACTGCAAAGAAAAGCAAGAAGAATTGAAATTGCAGCCGTAAGAACATATAAAATCATAAAACTTATAATAATAATTACAATATTATATTTTTTATTCAGATTTTGTAATTCAACTTTTTGGATGCTGCCTTTAGATATATATACAAACAATAATACGGCTTCACTGCAAATAACAGGTAATTCAATAGTTAAAAGCGAACAAATTATTGAAAAAATGAAAAAGATACCGCTTGAACAAAAGCCTATTTTTAGAATAAATCCATATAAAATACAAAAAAGTATTGAGACATTGGAGCCTGTCCGAAATGCTTATGTAAGAAGGTATGGTATTCCTGCAAGAATTGTTGTAATGATAGAAGAATATAATCCTGTATTGACGATTGCACAGGATGAAAATTCTGCTGAAGTTGCAGCTTATGCACTTTCAGGACAATATATACCTAAGGAATATTTACCTTTAAACTCTAAATTTAACACAACAAAAATACTGACGGGCAGCAATTACGAAAAATGGGATAAAAATAAAATTGAATTATTATATAGGCTTTCAAAAACCGTGCGTGAATATTCAGGCGAAAAAATTATATATATAGATTTAAGACAGCCAAATAACATTTTTATACAGCTTAAAAGCGTTAAAATAAGGCTTGGTGAACTTGATCAGGGCGCATTTGAAAGAATTAAAGCAATATATTATATTCTTCCTAAGTTAAAAACAATGAAAGAAAAAATCAAGTATGTAGATTTATCTTGGAGAGACTCAAGATATTTAAAATTAGACAGAGGAGAAAAAGCACCTCAAATATCAGCAGAAAAAAAAGAATCGGAACAAAATCCGAATAATAATCCTCTAACAGCCGAAAAGCAAACCGAGAAACAAAATTTGAATAATACAACAACAGTTGAACAAAAAACTGCACAACAAAAATCAAATAACCAAACACAATCTGTTGAACAAACAGCTACAGAACAAAACAGTAATAATACAAAAGAACAACAAATAAATTCTGATAAAGAACAAAAAACGGAAAATACAAAAGAAGAAAAACACTACCTCTTGAATTAATTTTTTTTTGTAATATTATAACAATGTCAGAAAATAAAATCCAACATAAACATGTATATAAAACCGCTTATGCTAAGATAAGCAAAGGTTTTAGGTTCATGTTTTTTATTTTTTTAGGATAAATAACTTAAAGAAAGGCTGTAAAAGTGGAAGAAACAAAGACAAAATCTAAAAAAAGAAAAGTAGAAACTGTTGCTGAACCACAGCAAACAGAATGGAAAGAACAGGTTATTCAAGTAAGAAGAGTAACAAAAGTTGTAAAAGGCGGAAAGAAATTAAGTTTTAGAGCAATAGTAGTAGTAGGCAATAAAAACGGACAAGTAGGTGTCGGCTGTGCAAAAGCATCGGAAGTTATTGTTGCAATTCAAAAAGCAGTAGCAGATGGAAGAAAAAATCTGATTAACGTACCGATATTTAAGACAACAATACCACATCCGATAACAGGTACTTCAGGCGCAGGCAGCGTAATGTTAAAACCGGCTTCTCAAGGTACCGGAGTTATTGCCGGTGGTGCAGTTCGTGCTGTATTAGAACTTGCAGGAATTGAAAATATATTGAGTAAATCATTAGGTTCAAAATCACCTTTAAATGCAGCTAATGCAACATTATGCGCACTTAAATCTCTAAAGAATTTTGATATAGTAGCAAAAAGACGCGGTTTATCATTAAAAGATATGCTTAACTAAGAGGAATATAAATAATGGCTAAAAATAATAAAATAAAAATAACACTCGTAAAAAGTTTAATAGGTTCAACCGAAAAACAAAGAAGAGTAGCAAAAGCTCTCGGTTTAACAAAAAAAGACCAAACAGTTGAACATGAAAATTCGGCAGTAATTATGGGAATGGTAAACGCAATCCCGCATTTACTAAAAGTAGCTGAATAAAAGGAAGGGTAATAAAATGACAGAAAGAATAAAAATAGAAGACCTTAGACCGGCAGACGGCGCTACAGGAAAAATAAAAAGAGTAGGAAGAGGAAGATCATCAGGCATGGGAAAAACCTCCTGCAGAGGTAATAACGGTGAAGGACAAAGATCCGGAAGATCATCAAAAAGAGGTTTTGAAGGCGGTCAAATGCCCGGATACAGACAAATGCCAAAATTAAAAGGCTTTAAAAATTTTAATGCTATTTCTTATGCTTCAATTAATGTTAGCGACTTGGCTAATATGAAAGAAAATGTAATTACATTAGAATTACTACAAAATACAGGGAAAGTATCTAAAAAAGCACAAGCATTAAGAGTATTAGGTAATGGCGAAATAACAAAAGCTGTTACAATAAGTGCAAGATACTTTACACAATCAGCAAAAGAAAAAATTGAAAATGCAGGTGGAAAGGCTCAGTTAGTATAATGCAACAATATACGCCAAATCAGCAAAATTTACAGGCTATGCTTGCTAATTTAAATATTGCAGGATTAAAAAATAAAATAATTTTTACACTTGCAATGATATTAATATTCAGATTATGCGCACAATTGCCCTTATTCGGCATAGATACGCATAATTTTGCGAATCTGGCAGCAACAAACAACCTAATAGGTTTTCTTGATATGTTTTCAGGCGGTGCTTTAGGAAACGTATCAATAATAGCGCTTGGTATAGGACCATATATTACATCTTCAATTATAATGCAGCTGTTAGCTGTTGTAATTCCTCATTTAGAACAATTACAAAAAGAAGAAGGAGAAGCAGGCAGAAGAAAAATATCTCAATATACACGTATATTTACAATAGTCATTGCAGCAATGCAGGCAATAGTATTCGTAATATATTTGTTAAAAACTGCACGCGGCGCAATAATGCCTGATGTAAATATTATATCGTTTGCAATAGGATCTGTAATAATAATGACAGCAGGTTCTGCTTTCACAATGTGGATGGCGGAATTAATGACGGAAAGAGGAATCGGAAACGGTGCTTCAATGTTAATATTCTGCGGTATAATTTCAAAAATACCGTTTTATGCAGGAAAAACAGCAGAGCTTGTATCAAAAAATTCATCACTCCAGCCGGGATTGCTCCTGTTATTGCTGATATTTTTTGCAACAATGATTTTTATTGTAATCATGCAAGAAGCTGCAAGGAAAGTCATAATAGTAAATCCCAGAAGACAGGTTGGGAACAAAGTATATGGCGGAACAAATACATTTATTCCGTTTAAACTTAATCCCGGAGGTGTAATGCCGATTATATTTGCCATAGCAATATTGTTATTTCCGACAACCATAATTGATTTAGTCGGAAGAGCTAATGCAGGTTCAATCGGTATAGGGAAATTAATTGTAATAATATCAAATGCACTTCAGCCTTCAGGATTTTTGTATAATGCAATATATTTCTTGTTAATAGTAGCATTAACCTTCTTTTATGCTTCAATAATTCCTAATTTACAGCCAAAAGAAATAGCTACGAATTTAAAGAAATATGGTTCCTCAATTCCGGGAATAAAACCAGGGAAACCTACAGCGGAAGCATTAGATAAAATATTAAGCAAAACAACATTTATTGGTGCTTTTGGACTTGGTATTGTTGCTTTAATTCCTTCAGCAGCTTGTAGTGTTACACATATAACAACACTTCACGGTATTGGAGCTACATCATTAATAATTATGGTCGGAGTTGCTCTTGATTTTATTAATCAGGTCAGGACAAATCTGCTACCGAAAAATTATGAAAGCTTCTTAAAACAATAAAAAGATGGGCCTAAAAAAGGCTCATTTTTTTTGATATGATATAATTAAAGTTGTTGCTATAAAACAGGGGATAAAAATGAAACAAGAATTTATATTTATAGGACCGCCCGGAAGCGGTAAAGGTACACAGACAAAGATGTTATCAGAAGAATATCATCTGCCTCATATTGATACAGGTTCACTTTTAAGAGAGGAAATTGCCTCAGGTTCACAAAACGGGAAAATAGCTGACAGTTATATGAGTAAAGGACAATTAGTTCCGATTAATCTTGTGGCTGAAATTATAAAAAACAGGCTTTTAAAAGATGATTGCAAAAACGGTTTTATATTAGACGGCTATCCAAGAAGCCTTGAGCAGGCTTATGCTTTAGATGAAATTTTAAAAGAGATAGATAATAATACAAAGGTAAATTTAACGGTATTTTATTTTGAAGTAGATGAAAATAAGCTTATAGAAAGATTGGTCAACAGACGTTCTTGCAGTGTATGCGGCGCTATTTATAATTTAAAGACAATGAAGCTGAAAGATGAAACAAAATGTGAAAAATGCGGCGGAAAACTTATAAGACGTGATGATGATACTGAGGAAGTAGCAAAAAAAAGATTTGCAACCTACTTTGAACAAACAGCACCATTGATTAATCTCTATAAAGAAAGAGGTTGTCTGGTTACAATTAATGCAAGTCTTGATATAAATACAATATATAAAAATCTTACGGGAGCAATAAAAGAAAATGTCCATTCATAGAAAATCCAAATTTGAAGTAAATTTAATGAAACAGGCAGGAAATATAGTAGCTCTTGTCCATTGTGCAATGAAAGATGCAGTTAAAGAGGGAGTTACAACAAAAGAACTCGATGAGCTGGCTTATAAAATAATAAAGAATAATAAAGCGGATCCGACATTTTTAGGTTACAACGGATTTCCCGCAACGATATGCACATCGATTAACGAACAAGTAGTTCATGGGATTCCGTCAAATGATGTTGTGTTAAAAAACGGGGATATAATAAGTATAGATATAGGAGCAACATATAAAGGTTTTGTCGGGGATAGCGCATGGACTTATCCTGTTGGAGAAATATCAGATGAAAAGAAAATGCTTTTAAAAGCTACAGAGGAATCACTTTTTGCAGGTCTTGAATATATGAAAACAAATGAAAGACTTGAAAGTGTTGCAGGTGCGATTGAAGATGTTGCAAAAAAATATAAATTGGGAATTGTAAGACAATATGGCGGACATGGAGTCGGCAGACAAATGCATGAAGATCCGTTCGTATTTAATTACCGAACAAACAATAAATTAATACTTCAACATGGAATGACAATTGCAATTGAACCAATGTTAAATTTAGGATGTGATGATGTAATTGTTCTTGAAGATGAGTGGACAGTTGTAACACAAGATAAAAAGCCATCTGCACATTTTGAACATACTGTACATGTTACTGATGACGGTGCTGAAATACTTACTAAATTACTATAAAGGATAAATTAATGATTGAAATGAAAGTTATGGGTATAGCAATAGATACGGCAACAGGCTCTCCCATTATAGTGCTAAATGATAAAGAAAACAGAAAAGCCTTACCGATATGGATAGGTTCAGCGGAAGCCAGTGCCATTATAAGGAAAATTGAAAATATCAAAGTTATCAGGCCTATGACTCATGACTTGATTATAGATATAATTGAAAAAACAGGCTACACAATAGACAGAATAGAAATAAACGATGTTGAAAATGACACATATTATTCAACAATATATATAACATCAGAAACAGGAGAAGAAAAAACAATAGATGCCAGACCTTCTGATGCAATAGCAATAGCAATAAGAGTCGAAGCTCCTATATTTGTTTCCGCAAAAGTATTAGCTGACGGATCTGTTTCTTGTGACAGCGAAAAAGATGAAGCAGAATCCGAAGAATTTAGAAATTTTATTAGAGATATTAAACCATCCGACTTTGAAAAGCTTCTTAAAAATGATAAAGAGTCTGATCAATAGTAAAGCTGTTTTCAAAATTATTTTTTACATATTTGTTTTTAAAAAGCCTGTTATCATAGTTATTTCTAAATAAAATATCAGAGGATTTTGCCTCTATTTGGCATAAACCTATTGCAGTATCTTTACAAAAAACATCAAATAAAAACATAAACATATACACCTTTTTAATCTTGTTGTATAATTTTAATGATTATTATTTTAAAATCAAGGAAAGGTATAAAAATGGGAAAAATTACAAAAGATATGGGATTAATAGAAATAGTACAACAATATCCTGAAACAATAGAAATATTCCAAAAATACGGACTTGGATGTATAGGCTGTGCAGCAGCAAGATTTGAAAATCTTGAAGCCGGAGCAAAAGTTCACGGTATTGATACCGATAAAATGGTTGAAGACCTTAATGCGGCTATTTCTCGTTAGTATTAAATTGCTAAAACATTAACTCGGTATAAATATTTTAATATTACCGTGACAAAAAATTATGTTTTTATTATGATTTAAATACTAATGAAAATACATTTAAGGAGAAACACAATGGAAGTAATTCTAAAAAAAGACGTTCAAAATATAGGAGAAGCAGGTGATATAGTTAATGTAAAAGACGGCTATGCCAGAAATTATCTGTTTCCGCAAAATTATGCAGAAATAGCAACAAAAGGTGCAAAAGAAAACAGAGAAAAGAATTTAGCAAGAATTAAAGCAAAACAAGAAAAATTACACGCAGAAGCTTTAGAAGTTGCTAAAAAGATAGAAGCATTGTCTTTACTTGAATTTTCAGCAAAAGCAGGTGAATCAGGTAAACTATTTGGTGCTATCACAACAAAAAAACTTGCTGAAGAAATTAAGGCTAAAACAGGTGTTGAAGTTGACAGAAAAACTATTTCTCTTGATGCGCCTATTAATAAATTAGGTAATTTTACAATGACAATTAAACTAACTTCAAAAGTAAAAGTTTCATTAAATGTAAAAGTATCTGCTTCTGAAGTTCTAAAAGAAGAAATAGAAGAACAAGACCAAACAGTAAAAGAAGAAGAATAAGAAAATATGCTATACAAACAAAATCGACGTTATATATATAAAGGAGGCTTTACGATATAATCGTATTGATTTTGTTAATGCAAAATTTTAAAGCCTTCTGTATTTAGCAGAGGGCTTTTTTAGTATGAAAGGAGAAAATATGCGACGAATTTTAACAATAAAAAAGGTAAAAAAACCATTTGTAAAATTAATGAATTTAATATGGGGGCTATAAGGATATATGAATATACATGGAATAACTACGAAAATTGTTTCCACACTGGGAAATAAGGAATCATTAATACCTGTTATGATAAAAGACGGTGTTGACAGTGCCAGTCTGACTTATAAATCATTTAAAGAAGGCGGAATAATTGAAGGAATAGATAGAGCCATAGACGAATTTGGGACACAGGCAATTTGGATTGGGGGAATACCGTTTTACAAAAAATTAATAGATTTAACACTATATAAGCACGCCAGAATTAACCCTGACGTTGACCCGAGAATTTTTAATAATAATGAATATGCTTCCTGGGCATTGAAAAATGCAAATGGAATTATGCAAAACGATAATATACAAAGTGTTCAATCGGCAATAAAAAAATGTATAAGAAATAACGGTTCAGCTGCAAAAAAACTATACACAGCAAAAGTAATTTCCGCAACTGCTTTAACTCTAATTACATATTTTTTAATGACAAAAGCAAAAGAAAAAAATATAGAAAATAATATAAGAAAAGAATTAAATTCTGTTAACGACCACAATATACCTTCATTTAAAGGCATAGGGAAAAAACTGGCGGAAGCTGTCATGTTTAACCCTGTTCATAATATGAAAATAATTGATGCGGGTATAACTACAGAAAGATTAATGTGTTCAAGAAATAAGACAGAATTTTATGAACATGCCATAAAAGAAGGCGGATTTTTGTTTTTCATATACTGTTTTGGAAATTTAATTGAAAAAGGCATTAATAATTTATCAAATAAATTTTTAAAAAAACCGATTGATTTAAAAATAGATGTATTAATGGATGATAAACTCAAAGATTCTATAATTAAAGGTTCTTTACAAAAAGAATGCAATAAATTGAATTTTACAGAGTTAACAATAACTCAAAAACTTGATTTCTTGCTAAATAATCCTGATAATATTTTGGTTCAAAGTGCAAAAAAAGCGGGTATTATCAAAACAACTAAAGATAAGTCAGGTAAAAGTTTTATTGATACATCTAAATATATAGATTTTAAAAAACTTGAAGAACTAAAATCTGATTTATTAAATTTGGACAAAAATTTTAAACTATCAGGAGAAAATATAAACAGTTATTTGAACAAATTAAAAGGACTAAAAGTATTATCAGTCTTAGCAAATATAGGTATTTCTTGTTTCTTCCTGGGATATTTAATACCAATAAGTATATATAAATACAGAGAATATAAAACCGGAACAAAAAATTTCCATGTTGAAGAAGATATGAAAAAAAGCATAAAATAGAAATTATTCATTTATTTCTAATCATGTTAAAATAAATTAAAAGAGGGATTAATTTTGCGCTATAAAAGTTGTTATTGGATAGAGTCGGGCATAAATTTTGATATAGATTCATATAAAGTATGTTGTCTATATAGTGCAAAAGGCGGCGGTAATACTATAATCGAAAATAATTATAAAGGTCAAAGTGTTAATTGGGATAAAGTTTTTGCCTTTAAACAGATGATGAAGGATATCCATAAAAAAGGTGAAATATACCCAAAATGTGAAGGATGTATTTTTCTTGAAGAAAAAGACTGGAATGATGACCATTCCAAGATAAGTATGATTAATCTTGATTATTGGACAAAATGTAATTCAAAGTGTACATATTGTCACACAATGCTCGATAAAAAGAAATATAACAGTTTTAAAAATTATAATTTTCTGCCGATATTAAAAGACATGCTAAAAAGAGATATACTAAGACCAAATGGACACGTTAGCTTTGGCGGTGGTGAAGTTACTCTTTTAAAAGAATTTGATAAATTGCTTAATATATTTATGGATTTTGGATTTCCATTAACAAGAATACATTCATCCTGCATTTTATACTCAAAAGCAATAGAAAAAGGGTTAAAAAACGGATGTGTTGATTTAATTGTATCAGTAGATTCAGGTTCTAAATCCTTGCACAGAATGGTTAAAGGAGTAGATTCATATAACAGAGTATGGAGTAATTTAAAGAAATATGCACAGAATCAAAAAGATCCTAATGCCGTTAAAGTCAAATATATTTTAATTCCTGGTATTAATGATTCCAGAGAAGAAATAGATTTATGGTTAAAAAATGCAAAAAATAACGGGA
Source organism: Candidatus Gastranaerophilales bacterium (assembly GCA_947589705.1). GTDB lineage: Bacteria > Cyanobacteriota > Vampirovibrionia > Gastranaerophilales > Gastranaerophilaceae > Avigastranaerophilus. The sequence continues at coordinate 6,192 of CANQCO010000037.1, read as the reverse complement.
TAAATTGTGTTTTACATGAAATAGAATCAAAATGGTTTTATGCAAGACGAGAGAATGTTCCTGATGAAATAATTGATTATTTTGACTATGCAAAAGAAAAAGCAATGAGTTTAGGTTTAAGATATGAATTATATGAAAGAGCAGAACACATGATGAGTTTTCGACATAAGAAAGAGGTCGAATAATGGGAGAATATACCAGTTGTCACTGGATACAACATGGATTAAACTTTGAAAATGACCATATTGAGATGTGTTGTTTATGCTGTCATAAAGGTGGCGGAAGACTTTATATTAAAGAAAATTACCACGGTAAAAATGTCAATTGGAACGAAATTTTTAAACTCAAACAAAAATTTATTGATGAAAACAAACAAGGTATTGTAGATAAACGCTGTGAAGGTTGTTTTAATCTATACAACAAAAGCTGGGATGATGATGAACAATTTATAAATTACATCCATTTTAACCATTGGACAAACTGCAACAGTGATTGTATATACTGTTATACTTCGTGGGATAAAGAAAATTATCAGAAAAAACCTCATTATAATGTTATGCCTATAATAAAAGAATTATTTAAAAAGAAACAATTTAGACCCGGTGGAGAAATAACATTTGCAGGAGGAGAGCCGACTATTTTGAAAGAATTTGAAGAACTTGTCAATTTTCTTCTTAAACACGGTGCGGACAGAATTACCGTTCATTCATCAGGAATAAAGTATTCTAAAGCTATAGAAAACGGAATAAAAAGTAAAAAACTCAGTGTTTGTCTTTCTGCAGATGCTGGTACAAGAGAAATGTTTAAACGTATTAAAAGAGTTGATAAATTTGATAAATTTTGGGAAAATACAAAAAAATACGCTAAAGCTCAAGCCGATGATTCTATTTATAATGTCGAAACAAAATTTATTTTAATTCCTGAAGTAAATACAACAAAAGATGAAATTGATAAATGGCTGGATTTAAATATTCAATCAGGTGTCAAATCTATTGTTATTGATATTGAGAACGACTTTTGCCGTGATTTAAGAGCTAAAAATCTTGAAAAACCTAAATATTTAGTTGATTTATGTGCTTATATAATACAAAAAGCAAAAGAATTAAACTTAAATCTTGTTGATTATAATAATTTCAGATATCTTGTCAGTGAATATGAATTAATGTAGGAGAATAATTAAATTGAAAGGATTTGAAAGTTGTAATTACATAGAACATGGAATGGTCTTAGACCATTTAAACATAATACGATTTTGTAATAATTTTAACCCCAGATACGGCGGAAGACCAATTATATATGAAAATTATCACGGAGAAAAAATTAATTGGAAAGATTTTTTTGAAATAAAACGCAATTTAAGAAATAAATATAGAAATCACACCTGTCCTGATTTATGTAAAGACTGTGTTAATACGGAATTTAAAGAGTGGGATGATGATGATTATATTGATTATTTATTACTTACTCCCTGGGTTAAATGTAATTCCAACTGTATATACTGTGATGCGCCAAGAGATAAAAACGTATTAAATAATACAAAACCATATAAAGTTTTACCGTTAATTAAAGATATGATTAAAAATAACATATTAAAAAAAGATGGAACAATTGATTTTGCAGGTGGAGAACCTACTATATACCCTGAATTTGAAAGTCTTTTAAATGAATTTATAGTAAATAATTTTATTAAAATTATAATTCACACAAATGCAATAAAAAAAAGTAATTCAATAATAAACGGGTTAAAAAAGGGAGCTGTTAGAGTTTTAGTATCAATTGATGCAGGAACAAAAGAAATGCATAGAAAAGTTAAGCAAGTTGATTCTTATAAAAAAGTATGGAAAAATTTAGAAGATTATGCTAAAAATCAACCAAAAGGTGCTGATTTTGTTAAGGCAAAATACATTATTGTTCCGGGACTAAATGACAGTGAAAAAGAAATTGGTTTATGGCTTGAAAAATGCCGTGACATTAATATTAAAAGTGTTATACTTAATCTTGATTTCAGATGGATTATGAATAATGTTAACAGTAACCTGATTCCTATTTATAATTTAATGATATATACACAAAAAAAAGCTTATAATTACGGCATTAATTGCGAATTATACGGGCAGATATTTCAAGTGAAATGTGAAGTAGAAAAAAAAAGAGAAAAGAATATAGCAGGATTTTAAGATGAAGATAGTAATTTTTGAAAAAAGACAATATGAAGACAAAGTTATAAATGAATATAAACAAAAAGATAATATAGAAATTATAACCACGCAGGACATAATAGAAGAAAAAACATTAAATTTGATTGAAGGTGCCGATGCTATATCTATTCTCGGATACAGTGCATTAACTCCTCAACTGTTAGAAAAAGTAAAAAAATCCGGAGTAAAACATATATCAACAAGGACAATAGGTTTTAATCATATAGATGTAAAATACGCAAAATCAATAGGATTAAATGTCAGTAATGTTACTTATGCGCCAAATGGAGTAGCCGATTTTACAGTAATGCTTATGCTTATGGCAATAAGAAACTATAAGCCTGCAATGTGGAGACAAAATGTTAATGACTATACATTAAACGGTCTTATGGGTAAAGAAATGAGACATCTTACAGTAGGAGTTTTAGGTACCGGCAGAATAGGGTCTACAGTAATCAAAAATCTGTCAGGTTTCGGATGTCAAATCCTCGCTTACGATATATATCAAAATGAATCTGTTAAAAATATTGCTGCATATACTTCACTGGATAATCTGCTTCATAATTCCGATATTATAACCATTCATATGCCATATAATGATTCAAATAAATATTTTATTAACAAGTCAACAATATCAAAAATGAAGGATGGTATAATACTTGTTAATACGGCAAGAGCAGACTTAATGAATATATCAGATTTAATAGAAGGAATAGAAACTGAAAAAATAGGAGCACTTGCTCTTGATGTATTTCAAAATGAAGATGAAATATATCACCATGCCTTTTCTACTGATATTATAAGGAATAGAGATATGGCATATTTAAGACAATTTCCAAATGTTATTCTGACTCAGCACATGGCATTTTTTACAGATTCGGCTGTTAATGAAATGATTTCTAATAGTTTGAATAATCTAATAACATTTTATAATACAGGAAAATGTAATAATATATTATAACTTATATTTTTCAACAAGTTTTGAAGCAACAATTTCCCATACTTCAGAATTTGGATGAATATCTTTTTCAGAGATTTGATATTTTTTCTCAAAGAAATTAATACCGGTAAGCTCTTCTGTAGATATAACCGTAAAACCGTCATCTTTTAATCTTGACATATCAAGACCAAAATTAGTTTTATCTCCAAACATTAAAATAATGAACTTTATATCCGGAAATTGTTCTTTCAATTGCCTTTGTATTTGTTCAAAATACAAAGTAACATAACGATTATGACGGTTAAACTGTTTTTCCAATATATACTTATATACCAAGTTATTTAAATAATAAAAGCTATAGAATTGCCTATAACGAGGATAATAAGAAGACTTAATAACAGGTTCGCCAAGCTTATTAAATTTATAAATAGGCTGACCAACATAATCATCAGGGCAAACATTAGTATACAATCTTCTGATTTGATCGCTCATCATAATATATATGGCATACTTCGGATTCTTAATATTTGTATCATACAATTTATTTTGAACAATAAATAAAGTATTTTGAAGCCCTTTTCCTTTAATAGCATAATTATATACGGGTCTTTTGGATAATTTTGAAAGTTTAGCCGAAATAGTATCTTCGTCATCTAAAAATTCGCCATAGGCATAAGAACATCCAAAAATAATTATAGGCTGTTTTTTATAATTCAAACCCGACGCTTTTCTGAAACGTCCCGGAGTTTTTACTAAATTTTCATAAGGTACTTTTTCTATCTTATATTCAAGATCAGGTCTTGTTATCTGATACTGTTTAAATAAAAAGAATTCTGACAGTGAAAACAATAATATTAAAACTAATAAATTTATAAATATAACTTTAAAAATTTTCATATTATCTGTTTCTGTTAAATCTAGCCAGCAATCTTAATATTTCAATATAAAGCCAAACTATAGTAACTAAAAGTCCAAAAGCGCCATACCATTCATAACTTGACGGTAAAGGAGTTCTTACACCTCTTTCTATAAAGTCAAAATCAATGATTAAATTTAAAGCAGCAATTACTGCAATTGCAATGTTTATAACTAAAGAAATATTATTTGTATATTCTAATGAGAAATAAGGAATATTAACACCAAAAAAGCTAATTATAAAGGAAATCAAATAAAATAGAAATATAGATAAAGTAGCAACAAAAATAACCGCCCTAAATTTTTCGGTAGCTCTAATAATACCTGCTCTAAAAAGAACAGCCATAACAAGAACAACCATTAGAGTTAAAGAAATTGCCTGAATTACAATGCCGTGAAACTCAGATTCCAAGAAGCATGAAATTCCTGATAATACAGCACCTTGAGAAAAAGCATATACAGGAGCCAGGTATTTAGTTAAATCCGGTTTAAATGCAATAACTATTGCACAAATAAAGCCCACAGCAATACTTGCAATCATTATAATATTAACAAAATCATAACGTTGAAGTGTAAATTGATAAAAAACAGCTGCTGCTGAAATAATCATTATTAAAGATAGCAATAAAAGCTTATTCATGGTACCTGTGACAGTCATAGGCATTTCTGTAATAGCATAAGACTGTTCCAATACTCTATTATTCAATATAGGATTAGAACTTTTCATTAAAACCTCCGTATAAATAATTTCTAGCATAAAAGATATACATGTAGATTATATCATAATTTAAAAAGATATGAGATTTTAAAAATAAACAATTGGAGAATAAAATGAATAATTTAATAAAAGATATAAAAACAAGACAAATAATAGATTCCAGAGGAATACCTACAGTAGAAACAGAAGTGATACTGACAGATGGAACAATAGGAAGAGCCTCTGTACCTTCAGGTGCTTCAAAAGGTATCTATGAAGCAGAAGAATTAAGAGATAATAATAAGAACGAATTTTTCGGGAAAAGTGTCTATAAGGCAATTAATAATATAGAAAAAATAATTAAACCTGAATTAATAGGCGAAAGCCCATATAATCAAAAAGAAATTGACCTTATAATGATAGAAAAAGACGGGACGGGAAACAAATCAAAACTTGGTGCAAATGCAATATTAAGCGTATCACTGGCAAATGCAAGAGCAGCAGCAAAAAGTTACAGACTACCGCTTTTTAGATATCTTGGAGGAATTAATTCTTCCATAATGCCATTACCAATGATGAATATATTAAATGGCGGAGTTCATGCAAATAATAAGCTGGATTTTCAGGAATTTTTAATTCAACCTTTGAGAGCTTGCAGTATTAATGAAAGTATAAAAATGGGGTGCGAAGTTTTTTATGAATTAAAAAGACTTTTAAATAATCAGGGATATTCAACCGCTGTAGGAGATGAAGGAGGATTTGCGCCTGATATTAATACAAATAAAGAAGCTCTTGATTTAATTGTTGAATCAATAAAAAATGCGGGATATTCAACAGATGACGTGAAAATCTGCCTTGATATCGCCGCCTCAGAACTTTATAAAGACGGGAAATATATTTTACTCGGTGAAAATAAAGAATTTTCAGCAAATGAAATGATTAAATATTTGGAAACACTAACACTACAATATCCTATTCATTCAATAGAAGACGGATTAAGCGAAACCGATTTTGAAGGCTGGAAAATACTAACAGACAAACTAGGTAGTACATGCCGGTTAATCGGCGATGATTTATTTGTAACAAACTATAATAAACTAAAAAAAGGAATAGAAAATAATATAGCAAACGCAATACTTATAAAACCAAATCAAGTAGGAACACTATCAGAAACACTTGATACAATACTTTTAGCTCAGCAGAATAATTATAAAACAGTAATATCACACCGTTCAGGTGATACAGAAGACACATTTATTTCTGATTTAGCTGTAGCAGTTAATGCGGGGCAAATAAAAACAGGATCAGTATCACGCGGTGAGAGAACAGCTAAATATAACAGACTTATAAGAATTGAAGAATATTTGATAAAAAAAGATATTTGAATTAAAATAAAAAAGCCGTGCTCCATGGGGACGTAGCGAATCTCTCGACCCGAACGC
>CANQCO010000036.1 GCA_947589705.1 Candidatus Gastranaerophilales bacterium | reverse complement strand
GCGAATTTTGCGCAGGCTGAAAGCCGAAGAACGAAAGAGCCGAAGTGACGACAACGAAGTGAAGGAACGGCAGGCTCTAAGTGAGCAAAATTCAAGACAGCGAATTTTGCGCCGGCATAGCCGGTTTAAAGTTTGGCTCTAATATAATTGGAAAGATTTAATATAAATCAGCACAGTGAAACACTTGCCTGAGAGGAAGGAAAGTTAATAAAACTTACGAGAATAAAAAATAAAATCTTAATTATATTTGTTTTGAACTTTTACCAAATCACTGCACTCGCAATAATATAAAAACGCATCAACCGATTTAATTAAAGTATTCTTTAGTAATTCCTGTTCATCTTTGGAAAAATTTTGAAGAACATAATCTTCTGATTTCATAAAAGGAGGCTGAGGGCCTATTCCGATTTTAAGCCTGTCAAATTCTTGACTTTGAGCATATTTTATAACCGATTTAATCCCGTTATGACCGCCATCAGAACCTTTTGAACGAAATCTGATTGTGCCTAAGTTTAAAGAAATATCATCATAAACAACAAATAAATCCGAAATATTTATTTTATAGAAATTTTTCAAAGCAGCTAATGCTTCGCCTGACAGGTTCATATATGTCTGAGGTTTTATAATCCAAATGGTTTCATCATTATAAACAGTTTTACATATAAAAGACTTAAATTTACCTTCAAAAGAAAAATTTCCATTTAATTTTGAGGCAAGAATATCAGCAAACATAAAGCCTGCATTATGTCTTGTATTAGAATATTTTTCCGTCGGATTACCCAAACACAATAATAATTTCATGTCATGCTTATCCTCTTTCAAAAATTATCCCACATTTTTAATCTACTTACCAATTAAAAACTTAAATATATGACTAATCATAATAAAAAAGCAGGAGATTTGTTATGAGTAAAAGTAATTCAATAGTAAATATGAAAAGCAGTGAAATGCTGTACAATTTTTTAGAAAATACTAATTTACACAAAAAAGACTTTGCACAAATGATAGGAGTAACACTATCATATGTATATAATCTTATAGATGAAACAATACCGTTTTCAACAAGGAGTACGACATTAGAGCGAATTGCGACCGTAATGGATATATCACCCGAGGAATTCAGCGAATATAAAATACCGCAAGACCCTATAGTTATTGATGAAACAACAGAATTTTTAAGAGAAAAACAAAAAGAGAAAAAAATGTCTACGGTACAGCTTTTAAAATCATTTCCGAGAAAACAAAGGTTAGAGATAGTTGATATATTAAGAGGCGCAAGACCAATACCGCTTGATTGGGAGGCATTAAGTGTTATTGCGCAGGTACTTGATATATCAAAAGAAGAAATGTATGATTTCTGGGAATCAAGATTAAAACAGGTACTGCAAAATGCAGGATTTAATACGGAAAATAATCAAGGACTTTTAACCTCAATGTTTAACTGTTCAAGAGATTATGTTTACAAAAAAATAAAATAGAATTAAACTTTAACTTTTGTAACAGAAATTTCAACTTTATCCGGAGATTTATAAGAGTTTTCATCATAAATAATTTTAATCATTTGATACGAGTGAGGTATATCTTTAAACGCAGGAGCGCTTATATGCCTTACTCCGTTATCATCTGTAAGTACTGCCTCCTGATGATAATGTCCGGAGGATATCAATAAAATATTTTTATATTTTTTAATAAGGTTTTGATAACTTTCAGTATTGAGCATACTCATCTTATATTCAACTCTGGGCGGAACAAGCGGTGAGTGTTCAAAAATAATAAACATCTTTTTCGGATACTTAATTAAAAGATTTTCAAGCCAGCTAAGCTGTTCATCAGAGATTTCACCATGTGTTGAAGGAGCGAAGTCTGATGTATCATCCAATACAACACATATAAAATCCTTATTCGGCTTAAAATAATAATATTTTTCATCATTTTTTTGATTAGAGTTAAATGTTGAAACAATATCAAGATAGATATTCTTCTCAAGTCCGCCGAAAGAATAGGCATCCTTATCGCCTAAAACGAGGTAATAATCAGAATTTATTGAATGCAGAGCCCGCATAAGACTTATAACATGGGTATCTTTGGATTTATCGACATTATCACCCAAAAAAACAACAAAAGAAGGATGTTGCTTTTTTAAAGACAAGGAAAGAAAATATAAATATTTATCCATTTGTTCATCAGGATATAAGTAATGAATATCACTAACCTGAGCGAACTGAAGTTCCTCAGCAAAAGACAGGCTTTGCGAACTAATCAAAGTAAAAAAAGTAAGCAGTAATATATATAATTTTTTAAGCATTATTGCATCTTTTCTGTAAGTATTTTTGTATTATAAGTGCCTGATTTAAATCTTTTTTTGAAACTACTTTCATAGATAACAAGATTTTACCCATAGGCATTTTTTTAAATCTTTGAATATCTAAAACCATTGACAAATGAACAAGATTAATCTTACCCGACTCAATTAAAATTTCACCGAGACGCAGATAAGAAACATCTGACCAGTCATCAATATCATATAGATTCTTCATACAGTAATTATATGCAAAATGATAATTTTAATCAAATATTAAGCAAATAAATCAAGCTTATTAGCACGAGTATCACATTGATGTTCGGGCTTAAGCATAGATGCATCCATTCTGTCTAAACGAGCAACCAATCCATCAGGAGTATTTTGATTTTGCTGCCCCATTGGAGAAGATACTTTAGAAGGAGAAAACGGATTTACAGCTTGAGCCCCCTGGCGAGAATAATTACCGCCAAAAGCCGGCTGTGCATTTTTATTTTGATAACCAAATAAACTTAAACTTTGAATTGCCATTTATTATCTCCTGTATATCATATATATAAAGTTTAAAATTGATAAAAAATTGCTCAAAATTTAAAAAATATTTACAATTGTAACAAAAGAGTTTAAAAAATTTTTGTTGAAATAAAAAATTTATATGGTTAAATAAAAAAGTAAGCGTCCGTAGCTCAGCTGGATAGAGCAACTGCCTTCTAAGCAGTGGGTCGCGCGTTCGAATCGCGCCGGGCGTATTTTTTACGACAAGAGTCAAAATTAACGAAATAAGAGAATGGTAAGTTATAATCATAGCTTACCTTTTTGCCTTCAAGAGTGCAGTTCGATAGTAAGTAATTTAATAATTTTCTTTGTTCGATAGGGGATTGCTGTTTATATAAGCTATAAGCATTTTTCAGTATTTCGATAATTCTGACCCCTTCTTCATAATACTTTTGTTCGGCATGGTGTAGTGCTTCAAGTTTAATTAGAATTTCATCTAAATCTTTATTCCATTGAATACGTTTTTCATTGTATAACTTGGCGTCAACTAAATCGTCATAATATTCATTAGTGATTTTATCAATTCTATGACGAATCCTTTTAGCTTCAGCTTCAAGATTAGCATACATTTGTTCGGAGTATTCTTTTTTATCTGCAAGACTCTCTTTCAAGCCCTGTTTAATATAATCTATGTGTTTCTGTGCAAGACTTACAGCCTTAACCGCTTCATCAAACTGGGGCATTAAATCAAGTTCATTAATGTAAATTTTCTTTTGTTCGCATTTACCCTTACCACCAGTACAATGATAATAAATGTATTTACCCTTTTTAATTTCAGCAGTGATGGCACAACCACATTTAGCACAAGTCATTAAACCAGCAAGAGCGAAATCATGATTATCTCTATATAGGGGCTTATTATCTTTTCTAAATGATAGTTGTGCTTTATCAAAAAGTGCTTGCGGTATAATTGGCTCATGTTTACCCTTGTAAATATTATCTTTGAATTTTAAGACACCAGTGTAATTGATATTCTGTAGTAATTTACCTAGCTGACCTTTTGATATTTTTGGATGTGCAGATGTATATATTAAACCTTCATCATATAATATGTCTCTTACTTTTTCTAATGATAAGCCGTCTGAATACAATTCAAATGCCCTAACTACGAAGGGAGCTTTTTCTAGGTCTGGTACGGTTGTACGTTTATTTATTTTTTTATAACCATACGGAACTTGCCCAATAAAATATCCTTCTTGGGCTTTTTTCAATCTACCTTTTTGAGTCTCTTCTTTAAGGTTGTCAATAAAGTTTTTTGCAAGCAATACTTTGAAGCCATGTACAAATTTTTCATGTGAACTTGAATTTGGGGAGAGAATAACACCTTCTTTGACTAAACATACTGTATATCCAGTCTTATCGACGTCAAGGTTTATGTAATCATAGAAATTACGATATAAACGGTCTGTTTTCTCTACAAGAATAGTCTTTACGTCCTTACTCTGCTTTAAGAATTTGAGCATCCTATTAAATTCGGTACGTCCAGAGTCTTTTGCGGTTTCAGACTCATGAAATTCCATAACAACTTCCATGTTATTCTTATTAGCATAATCATGAAGCAAATCTAACTGTGCAGGAATTGAAAAACCGTCCCTATCTTGTTTATCGGAACTAACACGAGCATATATAACAACTTTTACTTTTAGGGTATTCATAACTTAATTATACCTCAGAATATTTAAAAAATTCCTTCAACTTGGCAGTATGTCTCGTAAGTTCCGATTTCTCTAAAATTAATTTCATAAGTGCCATCTTCAAATTTATTTAACTGTACCGTATCAATACCTATTTCTTCAAGCATTTCATATGTAACAAGTTTACCTTCTTCAATATTTAAAACTTCTCTCAATATCCACTTGCCCAAATCTTCGTTTGGATTAGTCATTAGTGCCTTATTATCATCTTGACATATTTTTGCCATTTTAAAACTACCATTAGGTAAGTTTAAGGTAAAACTCTCGTCTCTTGGAGGAAAAAAGTTTGGTTTATGCCGACGTATCTCAACTGGAATAGGAATATATACTTCATTTGGTTTACGTTTTCTACCACCTGCATTCCATTGATTTAACCCACTTTTAAGCGGTACAACTTTTATATGACCTTTTTTATACGAATACAACGGTAGATATAAGGTATCAATAACTTTATTACTCTTATCTTCTTGAAATTCGTCAGATAAATATTTTTCCAATAAAATAAAAGGGTCATCAAATATTTTTACTGGAATTGTATGAATTGGAGCAATATTAAATCGTTTAAATAAAGTGCTTTTGGAAATATTAAAACAATATTCTTCTATTCCATCTGTGAACAATATAGTATTACTTCCCTCTTTAGGATTTTGAACCGTGATGTTTTCAATATCAATTAAATGCATTGGTTCTTCATGTAGATATAAAATAGAATCTGCTCTTGTTACACAGTGATATATTAAATTTTCTGTAGGCACAGAACAAATACCACAAGTAGAAGTTATACGTTTATTTCGGAATTCCGCAATTTTCAAAACTAAGTTCTTAGGATTTGAAATTGCATCAAAGTACAAATGTCTTTCTTTGTTGAATTCTGCAATCTTTTCAAGACAATGACTATTTTTATGCAAAAAAGTTTTCAAACCAATACCGCAAGTTGCTTTGCTTGCATCTATTGAAATATCTGAACGTGATAAATTTTTTGCTGCGAACGCACGACAAAATATGTTTTCTGCCATTCTATAGTACAAATATGGTATAGTTGAACTTTCCGCAGAAAGTTTAGAAAGTGCAGCTACAATTCTTAACAACAGTTCGTATTTTGTTTGTTCTTCTTTTGTCTGAATGTCAAAAAACATTATTCTGCTTCCTTTAAAACCCGCATAATGTTTTTAGCAATGGCATTAACTACTGGAACTGATACACTATTGCCAATTTGTTTATAAAGAGCTGATTTGGGCAGATTATCTGGTAATTTGTAACTGTCAGGAAACCCCTGAAATCTTGCACATTCACGAGGAGTTAACTTTCTGATGTCTTTTTTTTCATCAATAACAAGAGGTACATTATGCCCTCCAGTACCCATATTGGCGGTCAGTGTTGGACACAGATTATTTTTATTCTCTCGTACATAAATACGTCTCCACTGATATATAGTATTAGGGTTTGTCATCTCCATTTTTAATTGAGAGAAATATTTACTGTTTCTATAGGAAAATTCATCAGAAACATTTGTTTCAAGTAAACTTCTTATATTTCTAGTTTTTTTGACAGGTTGAGGAAATTTAAATTTTTCAGCTAATTTTTTATCTTTAAAGCATACTATGTATATTCGTTCCCTGTTTTGTGGTACATCTGAATAGTTAACAGTATTCAATACGTTTGACTTAATATAATAACCAGCCTTTGTAAGTTCTTTTTGGATGACGTTGAAAGTCCTGCCACTATCATGGGCTGTAAGATTTTTGACATTTTCCAGAAAAACAACTTTAGGTTGAAGTATCTCTATGTAGCGTAATATGTCAAAAAATAAGTTACCTCTATCATCCTTAAATCCTTTGCGGTAGCCAGCAATAGAAAACGCTTGGCAAGGGAAACCTCCCGTTAAAACGTCAATCTGTGGTAGTTCACGAGGGTCAACATCTTTCATATCTTTGTTGATTAGCAAGTGCTTAAAATTTTTAGAATATGTTACACATGCTTTTTCATCTATTTCATTTGCCCACGCCAACTCAAACCCTGCCTCTTTAAAGCCGAGTCCTATTCCTCCAATTCCTGCAAATAGTTCCCCAACATGATACTTCACCATGTTTTATATCCTAACATAAAAAGAAATATGTGTATAGATGTTAAGATTAATTAAATTATTATTTTTAATATCGGGATTTTTCTTGTTTCTAGTTGGGGGTGTGAAGTTAAATAAAATATTGTCGCATAATAATTTTTTTGCCTCTATCCCAATAATATATAAACAAATAAGTTAACTATTAATGAAACATCTTCTAATTGAAGTCAATAGGAACTTCAAGTTGACGGAATCGGAGATACTAAGTTATCCACCTTAAACTTTATTTTGCACGACTGAAAGTTATTTTTCATAATTTTAACAACAAGATTAAATTCTCTAATGAACAAAAAATCATGGAGATTTAAAATAATGAAAACCACAAAACAAATTACCTTTAGCATTTCCATGCCAGTATTTCAACGACTGCGTGAGTTAAGGGAAACAAAATCAATTAACTTATCAGCTTTTGTAAACAAAACTCTGACTAATGCTTTGAACTTGAAGGAGGTGCAACGTGAGAGCTAAAAGACAAATGATACCGTTGGATGTGTCCATATATGAATACATCCGTTTGCATTGCATTTATAACGGGATAACTATTAAAAAATTTGCAGAAAACGCCTTGCTATCTGCATTAAAAAAGCTCGAAAACAGAGAAGCACGTTAGCCAAAGAAAACGAAGGAATTGTTATAAAAATTAGCTTAGGAGATTTGGAAGAATGATACAGGCTTCGGACGTAGTTATATTTCGAAATTGGGCTTTAAACTGCATGGCAGGCGTAATTATGCCTCCCGCTATTCGCAAACAGCTTAAACAGGAAGTTGAAACTGTTACACTTCCATTATACATGGTTATCCAGTGTGGAACAGTAAAAGCTAAATGGAATGTATACTGTAACCGAGTCATAAGTGCGGTTATATCCGTATTGGATGACAGTATTGAAAACAATAGGATTATTACCGACTTTAGAGAGAGATTGGAACATAGGAGAGTATAGAAAAATGTTTACGAATGATTTAGAAAAAATGTTTGCAACTTCAGACGACCTAAAGAACTCAAGACCTTCCCAAATGATTGATAAAGCTCGTTATTATATAACAGCTTGGCTACAGTCAGAGTGGCTAAAAAGATTTGTATTTGAGATTCAATCGCCATTATTTACAAACAAAAATTTACAAGAATTGGCAAATATTATTGAGAGCTTAGCGGTAAATAAGATAAATAATGAGGATTTAACATATCGAGTTCGTCAAAGATTATTAAATGATATAAGACAGGCATGTAACGTATGCCGTGAAAAATAGAAAAAGAAAAGGACAAAAATATGATTCATAACGAAAATGGGCTGGATTTTCAGCCCGATTTAACTCCACCAGTAGATAATATAAAACAAGAGCAAGTCAAGACATCAGTAAGTTTGGATAGTAACACTTTGCTTAAGCTAAAGGCTAAAACAGGCATAAGTGTAAGTAGTTATATTAATACAGCAGTAAAAGAACGGCTTGAAATTGAGAAATATTTATTAGGTAATATATACGGTAAACAAGCGAAAGACTACACAAAAATAGAATTGTTGTTGCCTATTGAAGTGGCTCAATTTTTACTACAACTTGTTGCACTTAACGGAGAAATCCCCGTTGCTAATAAAATAGCCGATGTTTTATATACTGATTCTGCCTGTTTTATGCTTGGGAGAATCCATGAGTTTACGAATAAAACAAAACTGGATTTTATACTGTCAGGGTTCGATAGAGCAAGCAAGCGACTAGATAACTTTTATAGATAATTGGAAATATTGTCGGTATTAATACCGACAATATTTTTCTTCTGCTATCGGTATCAATACCGATTGGATATATTGTATATACCACTAAAACACAGTAATATTGGTATATTTATGCGTATTTTCATTCTTGATGCTAATAAATTAAATTGTCATACGACCTCATCTATGAAGGTCGTATGTTGCCAACAAAGTTGGCACGTTGACAATTCAAAGCGGGTAAATATTGTTTATTCTTCATCATTGTCAAACAAGATACAACCAATTATAAACCAAAATAGCCAGTCCATTATTTATCTTCACTCTTATAACGATTTGCATATCTATAATATGTTGTTTTCGGAATATTGCATAGTTTCATTATTTCTGAGGGGGTGTATTTACTTTCTGATTCATAAGCCGAATAATACTTTATAAAATCAGCTGGTAATTTATCAAGTTTGGGTCGCCCGTATGCCTTTTTTCCTTTTTTAGTTCCATTAGCTAGGGCATTTTCAATACCCTGCTTTTGTCGTTCCTTAATGCTTAGGCGTTCTTTTTCCCCAACATAAGAAAGAATAGTAACTATAAGACGGTTAATAAGCTCTCCCGTTAATCCCGCTGTATTATTGCGGGTGTTCAGCAATTCCATGTCTAATACGTCTATGTCTATACCTTTATTTACAAGGTATTCCCATTCGCTAGCAGTTTCTTTCATATTACGTCCTAACCTGTCAAGACTAGGTATTATTAACAGGTCTCCTGCTAATAATTTATTACGTAATTCTATGTAATTTTTACGGTCAATAAAGTTTTTTCCACTTGCTTTCTCTACAATTATGTTATCTGGCAGTATTACAGGGTATTTTTTTTGCACTTCAATACGTTGCCGTGTTTCATTTTGCGTCCGTGAGCTAACTCTTATGTATGCGTATTCAGTCATTTCATTTCCTTTTATTCAAAGTAGCATTAAGCTACTTTGAAACGCCTACTAAGTCTTTCAGTCATATATTCGCTAACATCTCCAAAGTCTGCACGGAATTTTTTAAGGTCAAATACGTTAGATACTACTTGCGTCCAGTGTACTACTGCAATACCTAAATCCAAATGCTGAAGGTTATTGTTATCCATGTAGTCTTTAATAACCTGTTCTTGACTCTTTACGGCTTGGTTAATTTCTGCTTGTCTTTGATAAAGGATATTTAAGGTTTCAACTGTTGCCTGTAATTCTGTTTTGTTCATCTTTTTGTCTCCTACTTTATTTGCTTTCAACACCATTATAATACCTCCTAGTACCAAATATGTCAACTGTTTTATTGGTACTTTGTAAAGAAATATGTTAACGAATTGAAAAATGCCGTAAACTTAATATTCACGGCATTTCAATACTATTTCATCTACAAGTACATTTTTATAAAAATTGGGTACTGTTTTTGTATACTTTTCTGGAACTATATCTAGTTTAAGTATATTTAATATCATCATTTGTCCACTTGATAAGTAGCTCAATAACGCCAAATAGATTATTTTGAATATCTAATGCTTGTGTATCAGAAATTGGTTCTGATTGGTATTTTTGAAATTCGGCTTTTGTTGTTTCTATAAAATTACATATTTTATATTTTTTCATTACAAGATAACCCCATTTTAAAAGGCATCGTGCAGTCAAAATCGACCACATTCCGCTGGTGATACATCTGTTGCTATGTAGAAAATCCGAATCAAAATTTTTATAATTCAGATTTCATTTTGTGTTATTAGAATACCATACTTTTTATGAAAGTCAACCGAAACCATTGCTATGAGCGAATTAGCATATGATTATAATACATTTTTTGTTCTTGTCAACCGTAAAACTTTATGCCACATTTTCAAGTAACCAAGTTCTGAACTCGACAACTCTGGGGTATTTTTTGTGTTTATTTATTATTTAATATACGCGATGAGAACGCAAGGCGAAGCCTTCTTTCGTTCGAGCGGATTTGCGGACGGACGGCACGAAGTAAGTCCGGATAGCGAACAGATTGAGTTGACAGGCACGAAGTGCTGAAAACGAAACTCTGTGAGCGCAGAGCAAATCCAAGACAGCGCGCCGGGCGTATTTTTTGTGTTTATTTATTATTTAATATATGCGATGAGAACGCAAGGCGAAGCCTTCTTTCGTTCGAGCAAAAATATAAAAATTCACACACAAAAGTCATTAAGTTCTCTTTGAAACTAATGACCCGTTTATATAAATCTATAAATATATTATTTAAAGATATTAAAAGATTAGTTTTTACCCCCCCCCGAGGCCAATATACAGGAATTCAGGGAGTTCTTTTTCTATATATTTAATAGCCGATTGATTTTCAAAATTTTTATATATTCCAATATTTTGTTTTGAATACTCAGGAACAAAATATTCTTTCCTTTTCGTATGATTTATTTCATCCAATTGTAAAAATCCATTTATTTTTTCAGAAGTTTCTTCGTAATTTAAAACGAAGTCTTCAAACCTTATAATTAATTTATTTTTATAATCATCGTCAATATAAGTTTTTATACCATTATTGCGGAACCATTTTATAAAAGTTTCAGTATCTTTTGGTATACAATTTAATTTATCTCGAAAACCTTGAGCATAAACATCTCTGGGATCTCTATAAGAACAAATAAATTTATAATCACCAACATAATCTGATTTTCTTTGAAGTTCCGAAACACTTGACGAAAGAACATGATCAAGAACAAGAAAATCTTTAGAGTTAATTGTTTTTAAAAAGGATATAATATACTCCTTGGCAATTTTTCTATATTCATCTATTGTTAAAGGTTTCAGATAGTATATATATTTCATTCTATGTCTTACATTTTTGCAAAGTTCAGAGCCTATATTTGCAAATTTTTTTCCGCTATAATTAAAATTTAGTTGTTTTAGAAATCCGGGGAAAGGGATTTTGTAATCAACTAATTTATCCACAAACTCTAAGGTCAATTTCCAATATTCATCATTGTACATTCCGCCAAGCCTATAACAATTTTCAGCAATATGCAAAAATAATTTAACAGCATAATCTTTATGCAGAAAATTAGATGAATTAATAATTTCATTTTCTAACCACATAATTCCGCCAAGATCACAAATAAAACCAATTTCCAGATTTTGATTTTCCTCTATGCCTTTACCGGCTTGAGAAAATGCCATATCATGATGTCCAAGGATTGTAGTATTTGAAAATTCGGAAAGGTAATCTATAACAGCACCGCTCCCGCTATATCCAAACCCTGTAATACATACCAAATTTTTATATGTACTTAACGGTTTATTATAAGGAACAGACCAATCTTTGAATAAATTTATATTTTTTAATTTATTGATTAGCTCTTGACCTTTTCTTATATGCATATTTTCTTAAATTACCTTCCGTTATGTACGGTGCCAAGAGCGTTTCTTCTTACTACTTTGCTATTTTGCTCTTCTATTGTAAGTACTCCGCCGTCATTAATTTCATTATGAGCTTCAGGTACATAGTTTTGTTGATATTCAACATCACCTTTAATCCCGTTAAAGAAATTAGCTACAGGCGCAAACCAATTATTTTGTACTGCAAAATATACAACAGCAACTACACATAACCAGAACAATATTCTACCCATATACACCACCTTATATGCTTATATTCCTACATTACAAGGGTATATTATTTTATAAAAAATGTCAAATTATTTTTGATTAATTATAGATTTTTACATTTAATAAGAATTTATAATTTTAAGTCTCAAATCAAGACTTTTATTTTCTTTTTATTTTTTAAAAAATCAAGATGTTCTTTTTTAATTACTTCACCCGGAATCAAAATAGGAATACCGGGAGGATAGTCGGATATAAGTTCCATTGAAACTCTTGAAAGTGCATATTTCAATTCAATTTCTTTATATGGCATTCCCCAAACCAAAGCGGGGGTATATTTAACTCGTGGTTCAACAGGAGTGAAAATATTATAATCTTCTTCATCTTCTGTTATTTTTATATTATTTGAGCAAATTTCAACTAATGCTTTTTCTAATTTTTTAAGTTTAGTTTTTGTTGTACCTATTCCTGTTAAAAATAAAACAGATTTTTCAT
This sequence comes from Candidatus Gastranaerophilales bacterium, assembly GCA_947589705.1. Taxonomy (GTDB): domain Bacteria; phylum Cyanobacteriota; class Vampirovibrionia; order Gastranaerophilales; family Gastranaerophilaceae; genus Avigastranaerophilus. Next base: position 10,447 of record CANQCO010000036.1, on the reverse strand, counting down.
TTGCAAGTTCATCTTCAATATTATATTTTTCAAACAATATATCAGAAAGTTCATATCCGGACATATTTGTAACTTTAACCAGAATTTTTGTAACATCATTATTATATGAAAAGACTTCCAGATTAGGAACGGTTCTAAGAGTTCTAATCATTCTGTTTATATTTTTTACCAATTGAGATAATTCAAGTTTTCCCTTTTCCGAGTTCAAATAATTGACAGTACCTTCTATATTTAAAAGTAAAGGATAAGAAGGAGAGGTTGTTGTAATTAAATTTAATGATTGCTGAACCAATTTAGGGTCAATATCAGATTCAAGTCCTATATGAAGCAAAGCGGAGGGATTTAATGCACCTGCTGTTTTATGAAGAGATTGAACAACAATATCAGCCCCCTGAAGCAAGGCAGGAGTACCAAGTGCTTTATGAAAGTTCCATAATGCGCCGTGCGCTTCATCAACCAGAAGTTTAACATTATGTTTTCTGCATATATCACTAATGGCTTGAACATCAGAAAGCAAGCCTTCATAGGTCGGATTGGTCATTATAAATAGTTTAATATCTCTGTTTCTTGATAATGTTTCATCAAGATAATCAATATTTACCTGTTCGTATATTCCCCAATCTCTGTTATAATGAGGCATTAGCCAAATCGGAACAGCCCCTGTTATAACTAAGCCGTTATAAACAGATTTATGACAATTTCTTGTTATAAGCACCTTATCGTTTCTTGATAATATTGCATTCATTCCGGCTATTGTACCTGAGGTTGAACCGTTCGTAAGGAAAAATGTAGCTTTTGAATTATATATATGTGAAGCATTATCTTGCGCCTGTTTAATAATTCCTATAGGGTTAGCAAGATTATCAGCGCCTTCTATCTCGGAATAATCGCATGAAAAGAATTTTCGACCAAGCATATTAATTACTTCAGGTGCTCCGCCTTTTCCCTGATTATGAGAAGGTGTCGTAAATAATGTTCTGTTTATTTTCTTAATTTTTTTTATAAATTTTATTATAGACATATACTTTTATTATAAAATGAAATAATAACAAGTACAATTTTATTAACTTGTGTGAATAGAAGGTAATATGGATTTTATTAAAGCAAAAGAAAGAATAGAAGAATTAAAAGAAATAATTAAAGAAAATAATGAAGCTTATTATGTCTTTGATTCTCCTAAAATAACAGATTTTGAATACGATGAACTTTATAGAGAACTAAAACGGCTTGAAGAAGAATTTCCCGATTTAAAGACACAAGACAGCCCGACACAAAAAGTCGGCGGAAACATTGTACAAGGATTTAAAGAGCATACTCATAAATACAGGCTATATAGTCTTGATAACTCAAACAACTATGATGATTTAAGAAAATGGTACGAGAGAGTAAAAAAAGAATATCCGAATGAAAGTGATTTGGACTTAGTAGTTGAATTAAAAATAGACGGACTATCGTGTGCTCTTTCTTACGAAAATGGTGAACTTGTTATAGGTGCTACAAGAGGAAACGGCATTATAGGCGAAAATATTACTCAAAATATAAAAGAGATAAAAACCATTCCTCAAAAACTGACAAAACCTATTAATCTTGAGGTAAGGGGCGAAGTTTACATGCCCGTAACTTCTTTTGAAAGACTAAACGAAGAAAATATTGAAAAGGGGATAAAAGAGTTTGCAAACCCGAGAAATGCAGCAGCAGGCTCCTTAAGGCAGTTAGATTCAAAAATAACCGCACAAAGAGATTTGCATTTTTTTGCATACACAGCGATTTCAGAGGATAAAACACTTTTTAAAACTCACTATGAAGGAATGAAATTGCTTGAAGAATTAGGATTTGAAACAAATCCGAATTATGTACTTGTAAAAGGAATAAATCCTGTTATAGAAAAATGCGAGTATTGGGCGGAGGAAAGATTTAATCTTAACTATGCGACAGACGGAATGGTTATAAAAATAAATGATTTAGCCAAACAAAATGAACTCGGTTACACTTCAAGAGCGCCAAAATGGGCGACAGCATTTAAATTTCCGCCGGAAGAAGTTTGGACAAAGTTAGAAGACATTGAACTAAGTGTAGGAAAGACAGGTGCAGTAACTCCAATAGCAAATTTAACTCCCGTACAGTTAGCGGGAACTACCGTAAAAAGAGCAAGCCTGCATAATTTTGACGAAATAAAAAGACTTGAAATAAATAAAGGTAATGAAGTTTTAATAAAAAAAGCTGCAGAAATTATCCCAAAGGTAATCAGGAAAAGAGAAGGCGAAGATTTTGGAGTATACAATGCACCCGATAAATGCCCTGTTTGCGGAACTCCGTTAATAAAACCCGAAGGTGAAGTTGCACTTTATTGCCCGAATACTTTAGGCTGTCCCTCTCAAATTAAAGGGAAAATAGAATACTGGGCATCTAAAGAGGCTATGGATATAGACGGCATAGGAGAATCAATTGTTGAAAAACTATATGAGAAAGGACTTATAAAAGATTTCGCAGATTTATATAAATTAACAATAAATGATTTTATGACAATTGATTTAATAAAAGAAAAATCTGCCGATAATTTGTATAGCGCAATACAAGCTTCTAAAAATCCGTCCATGACAAAATTTTTAACGGCTCTAAGCATAAAATTTATAGGAAAAGAAACGGCAGACCTTATAGCAAATGAATTTCCTTCATTGGAAAATATTATGAATGCTTCATATGAGGAATTAATTAAAATAGACGGAATAGGAGAAAAGGCCGCTCAAAGCATTATAGATTACTTTAAGGATGAAAATAACAAAATAATTTTAAATAAACTTAGTGAATACGGTGTTAAGCCAAAGGGCAGTGCATTTGAAAAAACCTCTGATAAACTGGAGGGAAAAACATTTGTAATAACGGGTACACTTTCTATGCCGAGAACTGTTTTTGAAGAAAAAATTAAAAAAGCGGGCGGGAAAGTTTCAAGCAGTGTCAGCAAAAAAACATCTTACGTACTTGCAGGAGAAAATCCGGGGTCAAAATTTGACAAAGCAACTGCTTTAGGTGTTATAATACTGACTGAAAGGGATTTTAATTTATTATTTGAGGACAATAATTAATGAACAGAAATTTTAAAGTTATAACAATAAACGGCATTAGAGGAATGATAACCCTTGTTTTTATAGTTTTAGGGCTTATAGCAGGTTTTGTAATATCTCCCGGATGGGCTTGTATGCAAATCTGGAATCATATATTTGAAGAATCAAATACAATTGCAATGATGAATTTATTTGAAGGAATAATACTATGGGCAATTATCGCTCTTGTATTATATGCGGTAAATAACCGAAAACCATTGATAGGTTTCGGCTCATATCAAGGTTTATCTCCCGAACAAATAAAAGAAATTATGCAAAGAGCAAGACAAAGCGAAGTATTTAATACTGTTAAAGATTTTGAAATTATGAAAAAAGAAACGGTTGAAAATAAAGAACAGGCTCAAGAAAATTCTGAAGCCACACCTGAAGAACAAAGGAGATAACATGAAAAAAAATTTAATTATATTTTCAATTTGTCTTGGACTTATATTAACATACTCAAATATTAATGCTTTTGCCCATGAACCGGTACAAGATAAAGGATATATATCTTTAAGCGGTGAAAGAACAAAAGAAGTCGAACCCAATCTGGCAAAAATCACATTTGCAGTTGAAAATACTGCACAGAGCGCACAAAAAGCAGCCGAAGAAAATAATAATACTTCTAATAAAATTATTACGGCATTAAAAGCAATAACAAATGCCCAAACTGATGTTATAAAAACATCTAATTTTTCTATATCTCCAATATATTCTTCCTCATCCTCAGGGAAAAGAGAAATTAAAAGTTATTCGGCAGTTAATTCAGTCACCGTTCAAACAAAAGATATTTCAAAAGTTTCAAAATTAATTGATACTGCTATAGCAAACGGGGCAAACAGAACAAATAATTTATACTACACTTTTGAAAATAATAACAGTATATGTAATGAACTTTATCCCGAAATATTAAAAGAACTAAAAAATAACGCACAAACAATAGCTGCTGCAGGCGGTTCCGCCGTTACGGGCATAAAACATATAAATGCATCATGTAATACCGATATGGCAATATCCAACGGAAGATTTTACAGTGCAAAAGCAATGATGGCAGATGGCGCAGCAGTTGAAAGTTCAGTTTCAACTCCAGTTGAATCAGGTAAAGTAAAAGTCAGAGTTTACGTTAATGTTGATTTTTATTTAAAGTAGGATTATTTCTTACTTCAGTTAAAAACTGAATTGCCTTATTAATATCATAAAACGGGATTTGTTTAATTATTTCATCATCTAAATCCCACCATTTTAATTCCATTAATTTCTTTATTGTTTCTTCATCAAAGCGATACCTTATAATTTTAGCAGGAACACCTCCTACAATTGCATAAGGAGGTACATCTTTTGTAACAACAGCACCCATGCCAATCACTGCACCATCACCGACGGTAATTCCCGCTTTAATTATCGCACCTGTGCCAATCCACACATCATTGCCAATATGAACGGGGGGGGGTAAAGAACGGACTTTATACTATTATAATTAACATCCTCTATAACTTTAAATGCAAGATTATCCAAATATAAGTATGGACTTGTACTAATATAATTAATAGGATGGTTTCCTATTCCTATCTTTATATCCGAGGCAAAAGAACAAAAACTGCCTATTGTTGTATTTATACAATCAGATATTATGGGTTGAGCTGCACAATAAGTATATTTACCCACATTAAGTATATCTATTGTATCTAACCGTTTTTTCCATCTGCCCTTATTTTTTCTTCTTTCTGCTTTTTCCTCTAATTTAATTCTATATAATTTGTATTTTATATAATTTAATAATATAAATCTTTTTAAATTCCTGTAATTTAAATAAACAGCAGGAATTAAAGATTTAAGCATAATTTTATTTTGAACTTCTTTAATAAAATTTTTCAAAATAATATATATTTTTTTTTCAACTTTTTTTAGTTCTTTTTCATTTTTAAATGCATTAAGCCAAGATAATACACAAGTTACTGTATAATATTTTTCTAAATCAATATTTTTAGTTTTAATATTATTAACAGAATATAAATTTTCTTTTATGAAATGAACATTACGAGTTAAACTCATTATTTCAATATCAACAGGTACAAAAAATAGATCATAATTTTCTTCCGAAAATTTTATATTATTTCCCGTGAAAAATTGTTTATTTATTATTCTTGCACATAAAGGGGCAGTTTCAAAAGCTGAGTTTTCACTAAAAACTGCCATATTAATATTTTTATCGTTAATATAAGAATATAATTTTTCAAGATAAGAATCATACAGTTCATCATCTTGAGTGACAAAACATAAATATTTACTATCAGGGGATGTTTCATTAACTATTTCATTAAAAACAGCACCTGTAGATTTTTTTTCAAAATTATATACTTTAATTCTATTATCAATTTGAGCAAAAGAATTTAATATATCCCATGAATTATCCGTAGAACCGTTATTAATACAAATCACCTCAAAATCATTAAAGGTTTGATTTAGTATTGATTTAATTGTTTTCTCAATAGTATTTTCAGCATTATAAACTGAAATAATAACTGATAATTTACTCATAAAAAGTCCCAGTTCTAATAACTGAGTAATTAATATCATAAAACATATACAAAGTCAAAATTAAAGTAATGAAATAACAGCCTCTGCGGTAAGCAAAGCGGAATTTTGATTTTGTCCCGTTATTATATTTTCTGAAATTTCAACGTGTTCACTCCAAGGCTTATGTTCAATAAAATCAGCCCCCAGTTCTTTTACCTTATTTTCCAAAGAAAACGGCATAAATTCCGTCATTTTAACAATTTTTTCTTCTTTATCGGTAAAACAAGTCACATGTTTATATTTTAAGATTGAGTCATTATTTTCATTTTTTGCATTAATAAGCCCCGCAATACCATGGCAGACCGCCGATATTATTTTTTTATTTTTATACATGTATTCAACAATTTCGGTTAATTTATTATCATAAGCCAAATCAAACATAGGCCCATGTCCGCCGGGGATAAATAAAGCATCAAAATCTTTATAATCAACATCAGATAACATTTGAGTAATTTTTAAATATTTTGCGGTTTCATCCCATTCCATAGGATTTGAACAAGAAAGGCTGTTCTCATCAATTGGCGAAATACCGCCTTTAGGTGATGCAGCAGTAATTTCATAACCTGTTGCTTGAAAAGCTAAAAACGGCACTGCAAACTCTTCAAGCCAAACTCCCGTATGGATATTTTCATTTATTTCAGAAAAGTTTGTAACAACAAATAAAATTTTTTTAGTCATTTTTAATCCTTTTTTTTAATTTATTTAATAAAAAGATTAATTAAAATAACTGAATATCTATATTTTCAAAATAATATAATCAGCAAAAAAATATATATTTATGTTTTATAGAAAATATGAAAATTAACGGTAATTACTCAAATATATATTTTTGTGCAAAAAACAAAAAAACAAGAGATGCTGATGATATAGCAAGGCTTGCTAAAAGAACGTTCCCTATTTTAAGTTCAACACATATAAGAATGTATAATAGCGGTAATACTATAACATTTAATAAAAAAATATTAATTGACAAACTGGCAGGTCAAATATCAAAATCAAGGGAAGTAAGTTCATACACCCAAATTCAATATCCATACTCAAATAAACTTACGGCAATAAATAATTCCAAAGTCGGAAATTGTTATGAAATGGCAATATCCGTACTTGCAGGATTAATTTCAAACGGATTATATAATTCTAAACAAGGTTCATTATCAGTAAACTCTGAAGTTATAAATAAACACACAGGCAAAGTCGAATTTGAATTATCGGATAGAATAGACCACAGTGCAGCCATTACAACCATTGACGGAACAAATTCGTTTGACGAAAAAAATATACTTATTATTGATCCTTGGATAGGATTTTGCGGGAACATAGCAAAAGCAAGAGAAGAATATAAAAAAGTATTTGATGAAGAATGCAAAAAAAATGAAGCAAAAGCAAGGGCTGCCTTTGCGCTTAAACAGTCTGTAAAGTACGATAAAATTATAAATGTTGATGATTATGACGTACGGTCAAAGTTTTTCTTCAATTATTACGAAAATTACACGGAAGAAGAAATGAAAATAATGGAAAAAGGACTGCTTCAAGACTATAAAGGACTTGTTAAGAAGCCTCAAAATAATCGAGCCACTGGCGGACAATATGTTCAGGATACTTCTTCAGTTCAAACATAAGATAATCTTTAGGTCTATAGGGACGGCGCAGAAGTTTCATTCTTGCTTCTTTAGGAGTTCTATCCGCTTTTTTTTGATTACATTCTCTGCAGCAAGCAACAATATTTTCCCAAATATCGGGTCCAAGGCGGGATTTAGGGTATACATGGTCTAAGGTCAATTCATCTGCGGGGAATTTTTTCCCGCAATATTGACATACAAATTCATCGCGAACAAGAATATTTTCTCTGCAAAAAGGCAGTTCCTGATAAGGGACTGCCAATCTATAAGTTAATTTAATAACGTTAGGAATTAATATATTTTCAATTCTAATCATACTATCTATATCATTCAGCCGTCTTGCGTTAACGGCTTTTCCCTTCATCAAAAGTATTAATGCCCGTTTCCAGCTGCATATATTTATGGGTCTACATTCAAAATCAAGCAATAATACTTTATTCATATAAACTCCTACACTTGTAGTATTCCCGTTTTTCAATAAAATTAAACAATTTCAGAACTTTTATGCGATAATAAAGTTATGAGTAAACCTTCATTAACAGAAATATATAAAATATATTTTTTAATAGGAATACAGCTTCTTGGCGGGGGTTATGTAATTCTTCCTCTGCTTCAAAAATATCTTGTTGAAGAAAGAAAATGGCTGAGCGAAGAAGAATTAATTGATTATTTTGCCGTAAGCCAATGTATCCCCGGGATTATCGCAGGCAATATTGCAATGTTTTCAGGCTATAAAGCAAGGAAATCATTAGGCGCATTAACGGCAATTATTGGGCTTATTACACCCTCCTTTTTTGCAATAATAATTCTTGCCAATATATTAATTAATTTTACCGATAATATTTACGTTCAAAAAGCATTTTGGGGAATAAGAATTTCTGTTATAGTGCTTATTTTAATTACCGTTAAAGAAATGTGGAGTAAAAGTGTAAACTCGAAATTTACATATATATTATTTTTTATAATACTTTTACTGTTAATTTTATTACCTGTTTCGCCTGCATTTATAATTATAATAGCTGCTTTAACGGCATTCTTTTATTCAAAAATAGGAGAAAAGAAAAATGCTTAAATTATATTTTCTTCTGTATTATGAATTTTTTAAAATCGGAATTTTTGCGATTGGCGGAGGTTATGCAACATTACCATTTTTATACTATGTACAAAGTCAATATAATTGGTTCGGTCTTGAGGAATTAACAAATATGATAGCCGTATCAAATATAACTCCGGGTCCAATCGGAATAAATATGGCAACATATACAGGCTTTACAACTGCAGGAATTATAGGCTCTATTATAACAACAATCGCAATAATTACGGCTCCTTTTATAATTGCTGTTGTAATTATGAAATTAATAAATAAATTTAAATCCTGCAAAGAAATAAACTATATATTTAACGGATTAAGACCTGCCTCGTGCGCACTTTTAATTTCAATAGGTTTAAAACTTTTATATCAAAGTATAACTTATAACAAAGCGGAATGGTCATTTCCCGTTCAATTCGATTATCATGCAATACTTTTATTTATAATATTAATACTGCCGTTTTCTTTTATGAAAAAAAGACCTTTATTAGTAATATTGACGGGGGCTGCAGGCGGAATTATTTTAAGCTGATGTTAAGAAATGTTAACAAAAAAGAGACAATAGTAAATTTTTAAACAGCAAATGTTTTTATATAAATGTGGGTTAGTTTAAAAATTTAATATGGTGGAGGTTAGTTATGACAGTTTCTTTTCAAAACGGAAGTTTCTTAGGCGGAAGCGCATCAGCAGGTACTTATACAGTTAACGGCGGTGTAACTGCAGCAAGTTTATACAATACTGATGCATTAGACAAAAGATATGATTATCAGGATACAAAAGAAGGCTATGAAATTGGTTATGCAGGTAAAGATGCAGCTTTAAATACAAAAATTTCAAATGTTTGCACATATTTAAAACAAGGCAAAGAAGATAGAGCCATTGAAGCATACCAAGCATTATTAGATGAAATTTCAACTCAAGAAAGATATGCGGTAATCGCACAAAATGAATCACAGTTAAAAGCAATAGCAAAAGAATTAATACAGTCAAACTTAGAAGACGGTCAAACTCTTGAAGATTATATCAGAGCAAATACGGCAAACAATTTTCAAAGAGGCTTTGAAATCAACTGGGATGGCGATAAAGCAACCGAAGAAGATGTATTAAAGACAATGTGTGACTTAGATGAAACAACAAGATTTGAAGGTCTTGAAAGAGCAGGCGGTAAGGTTTGTAAGGCAGGAGTTGGCGCAGCAGGCGGTGCAGCAGCTGGCGCTGCAATAGGAGCCATCTTTGGCGGTATCGGGGCTGTACCCGGTGCAATAGTCGGAGGTATTATTGGTTTCGTAGGCGGTTTGTTTGTATAAGATTAACTCATAAATAATAAAGAAAAAAGACGGTATCCATCAGCCGTCTTTTTTTATTGTATTTATTTCATCTTTTAAATCTTCTATCTCATACTTTAATCTGTTTAACTGGCATGTAACAGGGTCAGGGATTCTATTATGCATTAACTGTCCTTGTATTAAAAGTTTTTGTTTGACAATTCTGCCCGGCACTCCAACAACTGTTGAATCTTCAGGAACATTATCAACTACAACAGAGCCTGCACCTATCCTTGAATTAGAACCTATTTCAATATTGCCTAAAATTTTAGCACCCGAGCCTACTACAATATTATTGCCCAAAGTAGGATGTCTTTTCCCGTGTTCATTACCCGTTCCTCCAAGAGTAACACCCTGATACAACAATACATCATCACCTATTACAGCGGTTGCCCCAATTACAACACCCATACCATGGTCAATAAAAAATCTTCTTCCTATTCTTGCAGATGGGTGGATTTCAATCCCCGTTAAAAACCTTGATATATTTGATATTATTCTTGGGATTAAAGGAATTTTCCAATAATTAAGCTTATGAGCAATCCTATGCAGAATAAGAGCATGAAGCCCCGGGTAGCAGAATAGAACTTCTAAAATATTTTCCGCCGCAGGGTCTTTTTCGTAGATAGTATTTACATCCTCTTTTATTTGAGAAAATACTTTCTTTAATAAACGCATTTATTAAATACCTTTTATAAATTTTCTTTTTCCATATTGAACTGTAACAGGAAGCAT
>CANQCO010000035.1 GCA_947589705.1 Candidatus Gastranaerophilales bacterium | reverse complement strand
AATTATATTCTATTTTTATTTTTACTTCAGTCATGATTTTCCTTATTTATTATATAAAAATATATAATAAATTTAGGAAATTTTCAAAACGGTCTTTTCCGAAATAATCAGCTAACGCATACAGGCTCATTGATTTCGCCTTTGGCTCAATAATTCGCTTTGTAAAACTAAGCGTACACTTCAAACACACAGCCGAAATGCAGGCAGGGAAATAGTTTTAATTCAACTTTCCGTAATAATCATACTAACCGTAAATATCAAACTACTCAATTAACTACATACAGATACAGAAAAACTGGTTATATAAAATAATAAAAGTGATAATAGCTGTAATACTTATCAATAATGAGTAGAAATGGTGGGCAGTACTGGACTCGAACCAGCGACCTCCACAATGTCAATGCTATTCATGCCAGTTTCACCCTTAACAATAATTATACCTTAACCCCTTTAAATATAGCAATATCCATCAACTTTAAAAATATTATTCATTTATCAAATTTTAGGCAAAAATACCCCTAAAATGGATACAGAATGGATATAGTATTTCATAACATTATAAAAACAGTCATCAATATTAAAGTTACTAACATAATATAATACCTACAGGCGTTAACAAGATTAGCGCCTTTTCTTTATAATACTTTTCATTTCTTATAGGACTTTTAAATCAATTTTAAGACGTGTTATTTTTTGGATGATAATTTATACCTCCCCATACATAAAAATTAAAAATCGGGGCATTAGTTCTATCCCAGAATTGATTTTTTAAATTAACATACAAAATAAATTTTAATTAACAAAAATTTTAAACAGGGACTATAATTTATAACTTTTTATTTACTAACCATACGTTTTTTGAAGTTATCCAGTCAATGGGTGGAAGATTAACAGGGAAAAGGTTAACCGAAAAATTAACACATAAAATTACTTATATTTATTGATTTATATTAGTTTTAATTAGTTTCTTTTATAGTTTGTTTTGCATATTTTAACCTTATTGAATAACCTCAAAAGTTAAAAGAATGCTTTTGAATTTCTAAACTGTTGCCCGCTATCCCTTAACACGAAAAGATTTAACACATAAAATTTTTATTTTCCTATAATATAATATTAATATATAATAAATTATAATAAATAAATTATATTAATAAATAAATAATAAATAAAATAATAAATAAAATAATAAATAAAATAATAATAATAATAATATTAATATTATTATAGAATAATACGTAAACTATAATTCTAAATATTCAACTGTTCTATTTCTTTTTCAAGTGCTTTTATAGTTTCTTCTAATTGCTTTTTATTTATTAATTCAAACAACAAATAATCTTTATAGATTAAATTATTAATTTAATTTGTAGCTTTATGTTATAATAAATTTATGGAAGAAATAAAACTACAGATTCAAAGTTTATACACATTAAGAAATACCTATATTAATATACTTGCTTTATTAATTGGTGGTGTCATTGGATTAATTTGTATTGAGGACAAAACAATATTAATTTATTGTTTTATCTTTATAGGTTTTATTTTTATTTTATTTTTAATTTTTATAATCTTTAATTGTATGAATAAATTGCAATTATTATTTAAAAATTTAAAGGAGTTTGAAAAACTATGATTCTTGTTATACTTGCAACTTTATCAATAGCAGGTTTTATTTATTTAGGTTTTAAATCTATTGAGATAAAATAAAACAACAAAATATATAACGGTATTACAGTTATTTTATTACAATATCGTAACATATTCAAACTATTTGTTCATATTTTATGTTCAGGTTTTGTTAAAAACAATCTAAATATATTAGATTTTTATTTTATAAAAAATGGTTTTATAGAAAATTGAAGCATAAATTTTGTGTTAGGTTAAAAGACTTATTGTTATTGGTTTTTAGTAATATCATAAATATAAGGTCTAACAGTCCTATCCTTATTATGTTTCATTTGCTTATAGGAAATTTAAATCAATTCTATGAAGAGTTAGCTATATAATAGGTATAAATAATCATCCTTATATATACCCCCTCTTAAAAACGATTTAAAAATGCTTTATTAAAAATTTAAATATTTTTTTCTTCTTTTAAAGTGTCTATGGCAACATAACCTAAACATACAGAAAAAATTATTAGTAATGTTAAACAGAATATTTGTATATTGTTTTCCATAGCTTTATTATATCACATTTTTTATTTTTAGAATAAATTTTTTATTATTCAAAATGGGTTAAAAAAAATAATAACTTAGCTTTAAGCCCCATTTTATAAAAATAAAATTCCCCCTAAAAGGAAAAAGGTAATAAACCAAATATGATAATTAACTACACAGGGTAGTATTTTATATAGTAGTATTCTTTTTTACAGTCCTTTATGTATGGAGATAGGGGGGGGGTAAATATGGTGCAGATTTTTACGAGGGTATTATATACGTATTTTGTTGTATCTGTTTCCCCCTTATCCCCTTTACATTTAATGTTGTTGTTTAACTTAATGTTAGATTATTTATTTTAATTTTTTTTTCTTCCTTTACTATATATTTTTTTAAGTTAAAGGTTTAAATGCTTGTTTTAGATTCTTAATACAGAACAGCTAACATACAATTGTCATAAAAGTTCATGAAGTTTGTAACAAAATTGAGTATTAAAAATAAGGTTATATTCATGTAGTCATCATGCTTCCAGCCCTTTTATAACAAGGTTAAAAATAAAATTCACCTAAAAAAGCACGCATGAAATTTGCATTGTTCGGGTATTAAAAAAGTGTACCTTAAAATCAAATAATCTTCGTGTAATTGATTATTGTTAACTAATGGAAGGACAGTATGACAATGTTTTTTTATCCTAACAAATTCAAGTTTATTTTAATTATGTCCGCAATTAAACTTATTGATAAATATCCTCAAGACTTCGTAAAAACTTTTAGACTTGATTTATTCAACAAAACAAATGAAGAACTTGACCACATACTCACCTCAGAGTTATACGGGTTAGAGAAAATATACAAACATTTAAACATCGCTAAAAGGTAAGTTATGACAGATACAAGACACATGATTATAACCACACCTGAAATACATAGAGCTATTATATTTTTTAATTATTGCTTCCCTGAATATAGAATACAAGTTGGTTATAACGTTAGAGTACAGAGTTTTTATGCGTATAGTGAATCAAGTAATGTTGATTTTAGTATAACGCATAATCTCCGTAACAAAATAAAACAGCTAATTAATAATCCCATAAAGCAACAGCTTAAAGAAGCTAAACAGACCTTAATAAACGCACAAGAAGCATATAATAAGTTAGTTAACGACATAAACGAAATGGAAAGGTAGATTATTATGGCAACAGAACAAACAGAAATTATCATTACTCCCGAAATAGACAGGGCAATTTTATTTTTTAATTATTGTTTCCCGAGGATGAGAATTAAAACAGGTTTTAGCATAAATAAAAATACTTTAATAGCTATTTCAAATAATAATCAAGTGGACTATAACTTAACAGCCTTGCCAAATACTCTTGATGAAATAATAGCTTTAAATAATTCTATTAGACGTCTTTATAAGAGAGGTTTAAAAGAACATTTAAAAAATGTAGCTACTACATAACAACAAAAGGTATATGATTAATGACTATTTGTATTAAACATAACAAATATTATTGCAGGTTTCAAATAAACGGTGAAAGACACTTTTATTTATGTAATGGTGCTACAACAAAACAGCAAGCCGAAAAGATAGAAAATGCTCTCAAATATAAAGTACAGCAAATACAAAACGGAGTATTACCGAAAGAGAACAAACAAAACAGAATAAAACTTGCTACTTTGTTTGATTTTTATGAGGTATACTCTAAACAAAATAATAAAGGGTACAGTAAAGATATATACAGCCTGAATATTTTGAGAGCATATTTTAAAAATACTTTTGTTGATGAAATAAACATAAACAAATTATAACAATTTAAAAGCTATTTGTTAAATGATAGGCACTTATCAAATGCTACGGTTAACAGATATAGAGCTATTCTAAGTAAAGTATTTAATTTAGGTATTCAAAATAAAAATATAACAGTAAATCCCATAACTGATTTAAAGAAATTAAAAGTAAAGAATATAAAAACAAGATATTTAACTTTAGAAGAAGAATACAGACTATATAATGCAGTATCTCAAACATATCAATATTTAAAAGATATCATTACTTGCGCATTACAAACAGGCATGAGGAAAGGAGAAATATTAAATCTGAAATGGTCTAATATAGATATGGAGTATAGATTTATTGAATTGTTAGAAACAAAGAGCGGTAAATCAAGACGTATTCCAATTTCAGATACTTTATATAACATCTTTAACAGTTTACCCGTAACAAGTGAATATGTTTTTGTTAATCCTGAAACAAACAAACCATATACCGACTTAAAAAAGAGCTTTAGAACAGTATTAAAACAAGCAGGGATAATAAATTTTAGATTTCACGATTTAAGGCATACATTTGCAACAAGGTTAGCAGAATGTAATATTGATTTAATTGTTATTAAAGAACTGTTAGGACATAGTAAGATAGAAACAACAATGAGGTATTCTCACGCCGTACCTAAAAGAAAAATTGAAGCAATAATGATATTAAACTCATACAGGGAACAAAAGGAAGTTATAAAAAATGGATACAGGATGGATACGGAAAAACTGGTTATATAATGTAATAAAATTGTTAATAGCTGTAATGCTTATCATTATTAAATAATAATGGTGGGCAGTACTGGACTCGAACCAGCGACCTCCACAATGTCAATGTGATGCGCTACCAACTGCGCCAACCGCCCTTTTTACTATATTTTACATTAAAAATTTTTTTTTACAATTATAACATATTAGAAACATAATCTAAATATTGTTTTATCAATTTAACATTGTGAACTCTATGAATATTTACTCCTTTTACAAGTATTGAATAAAGTGCTGTTTTTTCATCTCTATCTTTAATATCACCTTCCATAAATGATTTTCTTGAAATACCAAGTAACATAGGTATGCCTAAAGAAGAAAATTCATTATGTCTTTTCAGTATTTCATAACAAGATTTATGACTTTTCCCAAAACCTATACCACTATCTGCTATAATATTTGATTTCTCTAAACCCATATTTTGCAGTTTATTTATTTTCTCATTTAAGTTTATATAAATATTTTCAATAATATCTTTGTCCGTAAAATCTGTGCTATCAGCAGGAATTTTATTAGAGTGCATAATAACAGAAGCTATATTATTCTGAGTTATATATTTTAAAAGGTTTTCATCATAATTAAAACCTGAAACATCATTAATAATATCAGCACCTGCTTCTATTGCTTCTTTTGCTGTGAGATAGTTTCTTGTATCTATACTAATTGGGATACTTAAATTTTCTTTTCTTATGGCTTTTATTACAGGAATAACTCTTTTTATTTCTTCATCAACTGGAACACTATCTGTAGAAGGTCTTGTTGATTCACCTCCTATGTCAATAATATCAGCACCTTCTTGAATCATTTGCAAAGTTCTTTCAAGCGCCTTTTCAGTTGTATTATATTTACCCCCGTCTGAAAATGAATCGGGAGTGCAATTTAAAATTCCCATTATATAAGGTCGCTGCCAGTCAAACGTATAATTTTTTAATTTTAAAGGTAATGGCATTGCTGCTAATGAATTTAAAATTAAATCGGCAATTTCTTTTAACCTGAAAGGCTGATATTGAAGCTTTTTAACCAAGTTATTCAACTGCCCTATCGTTGCAAAAATCAGGCAATCCGTATACTCACATTTACAGGTAACACTGTCACGGTTAACCGCACAATCAAAACCTAAAGAGAGACACAACTGCTTTAATATATTAGCCTCATAAGGTTTTAAGTTAAATATTTTTAAAAGTCTGCCACTATACTTTTTTGAAGCATTTCCAATATAACAGGAATCAAAACCTATTGATGTAAGTTCTGATTTTATATCTTCATTAGCATATTTTATAAATATATCATTCATGATTTTATTATAAAAAAAACGGGCTACATTGTGTAGTCCGTTTTTATATAATAAACTAAAAATTAAATAAGAGCTTTCATAATATCTGAAACAACAGTAAAATCATCTAAAGCATTCTTATAAGCATTTATACCTTCTTGTGTAATATCTGGAATACTGTCATTATTTCCGTCAGCAGTAAGTATTTTTGGAGCAACTCCTAATATAGAACCTATGCCAACAGTATTTGTTATAACTTCTTCAATACCTTGTTTTTTTACTATATTAGATATACCTGACTTAACATTCTTCAATACATTATTTGCATGTTTTGCTACATTTGCAATTCTAACGTGCTGTTCATTTTTTGAAATATTAGTTAAACCGGTTGAAACTTTACCAAATAAAGATTTAGCAAAACCTGCGATTTTAACAGGTGTATCTTTAGGTAGTATGTCCAATGTTCTAGCTGCTAATAATTTACCACCTATAAATGTTGCAGCAATAGCAACCCCTACAGAAATTAATGTATTTGATAAACTTTTTTGTTTCGGTTTTTCTCCGGAAGCATCTGCATATTCATCATATTTTCTTGAAATGTCATTTAAACGGTCAACATCTGAAAAATCAACTTCTCTTCCAAAAGAAGCTTGAGGTTTTATTGGAGTACAATTTACTGCAGAAATATTCATCTTTATGCCTTTCATATTCATACTTATTCTACAACAATTAAAACAATCAAGCTTAAAATTTGCTTTTATTTAACTAATTATTACAAAATATTTACAATTAAATAAACTAAAAATAAATTAACATTAATACTATTTAAAAAAAATAATTATATGATAAAATTCTTTTAAAATAAGATAAATAAATTGGATTAGGGAGATTAGGTTAATGATAGATTTTCTATTGAAAATACTTGGAAATCCGAATAACAATAAAATAAAGAAGATGATGCCTATAGTTGAGCATATTAATGCGTTAGAAGAAGAATTTTCAAAATATACGGATGAGCAATTAAAAGCTAAGACTAAGGAATTTAAGGAAATACTGGCTAAGCGCCCCGTATCTAATGATATAAAAAAGGATAGAGAACTTGAAAAACAAGCTCTTGATTCTATTCTGCCTGAAGCTTTTGCAACAGTTCGAGAGGCAGGAAAACGTGTTTTAAATATGAGACATTTTGATGTTCAGTTATTGGGCGGAATATTTCTGCACGAAGGTCAAATTGCTGAAATGCGTACAGGTGAAGGTAAAACATTAGTTGCTACTCTTCCCGCATATTTAAATGCTTTAACAGGTAAAGGCGTTCATATTGTCACTGTCAATGATTATCTTGCTCAAAGAGACAGTGAATGGATGGGAAAAATATTCAAGTTCCTTGGACTTTCCGTAGGCGTTATACTGTCAGGAATGAACGATTATGAAGATTTTGCAAGAAAAAAAGCTGCTTATGAATGTGATATAACGTACGGAACAAATAACGAATTTGGTTTTGATTATTTAAGAGACAATATGGCAACATCTGTTGAACAGAGAGTTCAGCGTCCATATAACTATGCAATAATAGATGAAGTTGACAGTATTTTAATTGATGAAGCAAGAACACCTTTAATAATTTCAGGCAGGCTTGATAAATCTGCGGAATTATACAGAACAATGGCTGCAGTTGCGCCTCAGCTTGAAAAAAATAAGCATTATGAAGTAGATGAAAAAAACAAAAACGTCATTTTAACAGAAGAAGGTATTGATAAAGCTCAGGAAATACTGGAGATACCCGATTTATTTGATATTAATAATCAATATGCACACCATTTACTTCAAGCTCTAAAAGCAAAAGAACTTTTCCATTTGAATACAGATTACGTTATAAAGAACGGTGAAGTAATTATAGTAGACGAATTTACGGGAAGATTAATGGACGGCAGAAGGTGGTCTGACGGACTTCATCAGGCTGTTGAAGCAAAAGAAGCAGTTAAAATTCAAGATGAAACTCAGACTTTAGCTAGTATTACTTTCCAAAATCTGTTCAGACTTTATCCTAAACTATCCGGTATGACAGGTACTGCAATGACCGAAGAAGCGGAATTTGGAAAAATTTATAACCTTGAAGTTACACAAATTCCAACAAACAAAAAAGACATAAGAATAGACTTACCTGATATTATTTACAAAACAGAAAAAATTAAATATTTAGCCGTTGTTGATGAAATAATAAAAATGCACAAAGAAGGCAGACCCGTTTTAGTCGGAACAATAAGTATAGAAAAATCAGAACTTGTATCTGATATTTTAAAACAAAGGGGGATTAAACACCATATATTAAATGCGAAACACCATGAAAAAGAAGCATATATAATAGCACAGGCAGGCAGATACGGGGCTGTTACAATAGCAACAAATATGGCAGGGCGAGGAACAGATATACTTCTGGGCGGTAATCCCGAGTATATGGCAAAAGAAGAACTTGATAAAAAAGGTATAAATGCTGATAATAACCCTGATTATGAAAAAATCAAGAATGATGTTCTTTCAAAAATGAGAGAAATAACCGAGGCAGAACATGAAAAAGTTGTTCAAGCCGGAGGACTTCACGTTATAGGAACGGAAAGACATGAGTCAAGACGTATTGATAATCAGTTAAGAGGACGTGCGGCAAGGCAGGGTGACCCGGGTTCTACAAGATTCTTTTTATCTTTAGAAGACAGTTTAATGCGTATTTTCGGTGGTCAGCAAATTATGGCACTTATGAATACTTTTAATCTTGAAGAGGATGTTGCTATTGAAAATAAGCTTATTACAAGACAGATTGAAAGCAACCAAAAGAAAGTTGAAACATTCCACTTTGATGCAAGAAAGAATGTACTTGAATATGATGATGTTATGAATCTACAGCGTGAAAAATTCTATGCACAAAGGAATAAAGTTCTTGAGGGAACTAATTTACATGATGATATTGTTTATATGATTGAAAGAGAAACGGACAGGTTGTTAAAAACATATATAGCGCCCGGAATGAATCCTGATGAATATATTTATGATGACCTTGTTTCGCTTGTAAAAGAAATACATTCTGAAATTCCCCAGCTTTCATATCTTGAAGTAAAAGATATTCAAGGACTCAAATATGAAAATGTATATGCAAAAATAAAAGATTTTGCACTTGACGCATATAAAGAACACGAAGAAAAGACCGTTGCTTTTTATAATCAGGTGGGAGAACAATATGAACTGGATTTTGAAAAACAAGAGCCGTTTACCGATAACAATATAATGCGAGGTCTTGAAAAAGATGTGCTGTTAAGAGTTGTCGATAACAGATGGATTGACCATTTACACAACATTGATATGCTTCGTGACGGAATAGGACTTAGAGCTTACGGACAAAAAAATCCACTTTTGGAATATAAAAAAGAAGCCTATGACCTGTTTAATAATATGATGTATGATATACAGTCAGAAACAGTTAAACATATTTTCAGAACAAAATTCGGGATTCAAATAGTTACTCCGGAACAAATGAATATTCCAGAGCAAACAATTATAATGGATGATAATAAAGAAGATTAATATGGTAAAAAAGCTGTTCGTTTACAATATAGTACTGATAATATTATGTATAATATTATTGCCCGTAATAGTTATTGCAATGATTATTCAGCCTAAATTCAGAGCAGGTCTTAAAGAAAAACTCGGTTTTTATAGAAATAAAAAAGAAAAATCAACAATATTTCATGCTGTATCCGTCGGTGAAGCAAACGCAATAAAAGATTTAGTGCGTGAATATAAAAACAGGCATAGTGATGAATCAATAGTTATAACAACTACAACAAAAACGGGACAAGAGATAGCAAAGAAATCACTTTCAGAGTTTGCAGGTACAATTACATATTTCCCGTTTGATTTCTTTTTTAGTGTCTTGTCATTTTTTAATACGTACAATCCCGAAAAAATTATAATAGCCGAAACCGAGATTTGGCCTTGTTTTACAATGATTGCAAAATTAAAAGGAATAAAAGTATATACGGTTAACGGCAGAATTTCTCCGCATTCTTATGAAGGTTATAAATCTGTTTCAAAAATAATTACTCCCGTTCTTAATTCGTACGAAAAAATATTTATGCAAACAAAAGATGACGCACAAAGAATAATTGATATAGGAGCAGATAAAAATATTGTTGAAGTAATGGGAAATTTAAAATTTGACATTACTCAAAACTTATCTGATGAAGAAATAAATAAATTTAAAGAAGAACTAAAAACAGAAAATTACAGAGTATTTATTACGGCAAGTACACATAAAGGCGAGGATGAAATAGCAGTTAATGCTTTTCTTGAATTAAAAAAACGCTATAGCGATGCAAAATTATTAATAGCCCCGAGACACCCTCAAAGATTTGATGAAGTATGGGAACTTATTAAAAAAACAGGATTAAATTGTGCAAAACGTTCAAATAAAGAGAATTTTGAGAATAACGACATAATATTATTAGATACAATGGGTGAATTATCCAAACTGTTTTCTGTTTGTCATATAGCGTTTATTGGCGGCAGTTTTTCGGCAACAGGAGGACATAACCCCCTAGAAGCCAATATCTGGGGAAAACCCGTTATTTCAGGTAACTGTACTTTTAATTTTAAAGACGTTTATAAAATTGTTACCGATAAAAAATGTGCGGTTATTGTTAATTCTCAATATGAATTTAATAAAGAATTAATATCCTTTTATGAAGACAGTGAAAAATATAAAATATATTGCTATAACGCAAAAAATGTTTTTGATGAGAATAGAGGCGCTATAAATTACGTTCTTCAAAGGATTTAAACGCTTTTAAAAAATGATATTGAATAAGCTGAAAGCGAAATATATTTATAAGGTTCAGGGTTTAAATTTTCATTTTTATAATTTCCCGTTCCCGAGTATTTTTTATCGTCAGAGTTTAATATTTCGCCCCAATTCCCTTTCGGAAATAATATTCCGTAGTTATTAGAGTATGATTTATTTGAGAAATTAGAAATTGAAAATATTTCACTATCATTATTTTTTGAATATATTGCGTGAATATCAGAGTATTCATGTACAATTGTCTTTTCAATATTGCCGTTTTGAAGCGAAGAATTTGAAATTAAAATTTGATTTAAATCCCTCATATACTCTCTCATTGACAATTTTAAGGGCAAATATTTTTCACTAAAAACAACAGAACCCAGCTTAGAATCTAAAAAAGCACTAAGCCCCGGTTCATAGCCTTTTTCTCTGAGGCACGGTTCAGGACCCGAAGAGAATTTTCTAAAAAATTTAAAATAAGACAAATCAGCTTCTTCATCACCTTGAAAAACCATTTTTGGACCCGGTATCGAATAAACTTTTCCGAGTGCAGTTTTATTCATATTGTAAGCATTTAAAAATGCAGAATATATTTTTTCAACAGAAATATCATCAGTAATAAAGTTTTTGCTATAGAATTTTTTTCTATCCACATCGGACATTTCTTCAAGCTGACCATTAACTAAAGCGCAAAGGATTCTGTGAGAAGCATGAGCAATTCTCTTACATTTTATATTATGACAGCATTCACATATTTTTTCATTCAGATTAAGTTCATTAGCCAAAATTTTTGTAATAAATCTTGTTCCATCAACATTTCCGATTTCATCATGGCTCATCATATATTTAACTCTTGTTTGAGCATCTCTAAGAGAATAGTCAAAATCACAAATGTTTTTTAACCTGCAATCCCAAGCCCCAAGGAAAGTTGAAGCAATTTGTTTATGGAATAAAAAATCCCACTCACTGTCAAACCCGAGATTAGAAATAGAAACTTTATTTTTAAGAATTTTATCAATAAAATCGGAATGGTTTAGTTCATTTTCTTCATTTTCAATAGGAGTAAACGCTCTTGTAACTCTGTGATCATTGTCTCTTCCGTCTTCAGCAATAAGAAAAGAATGAGGAGAATGATAATGAACTTCTGCAGCCATTTGCTTTAAAGTATTATCAGAGCATACAAATTTTGTCATATCAACTCTTAATCCGTCACAGTGATAATTAATCAGCCAGTTAAGAGCAGCACCAATTATATAATTACGAACATTTTCACTGTATTTATTTTCAAAATTAAACTTATAACCAAAACAATTATCACATTCAATGTAAGGCCCTGTTTTTTGGAGCTCGGCTATATCAGGTCCCAAGTGATTAGGCACCATATCCATTATTACGTTTAATCCGAGATTATGCGCTGAATCAATTAATTCTTTTAAATCATCGGGACTGCCGTATGTATGATTTGGCGCATATTTATCAACTCCGTCATATCCCCAATTGAAAGAATATGTATTTTCTACAGGCATTATCTCTATTGCATTAAATTTTAAATCTGCTATATATTTTAACTTATCTATAGCTGCTTTAAATGTTCCTTCTTTTGTAAATGTACCTATATGAAGTTCGTATACGGATAATGACTGAATAGGGGAAAGTCCGTTTGTATCATTGAAGATTCTTGAAATACGTCTTTTATCATCTAAACAAGTCCATTTTTTATCTTTCCAATTATAAATAGAATGATTATAGATTTTAGACCATTTAAAATATTCCTCCTGATACATTGAGCATGGGTCCTTAACGGTAATTGATTCATTATTATTAAAACTTATAATAAACCTGTATCTGTCACCATCAGAAATTATACCTTTATCAAGAATTAACTGCCAAATACACTCTTTAGTATTATTCATATTAAAAACTTGTGAAGGTTTTAATCTTGGTTTAATTTCAAGTTGAACATTTTTAACATCAGGAAATGTAAATAATTTAAAAACAGCCTTTAAATCTTTTGTAAAATAAGCACCAAAATGGCTCTGCCAAGTGTCTTTTACACATGGAGAATCCGATTGTTTTATATTATTTATTTTTTCTTGATTATCAGTCATTTTTTAAATTATTCAACAATAAATTATTTTTGTCTATAATTACATTATGTATATTTTCGAGGAATTAAATTATATAAAAAATTCATCACTTGCCTTGGGATTCTTTGACGGAGTTCATTTAGGTCATAAAGTTGTTTTAAAAAATGCAATACATATTGCAAAAGAGTATAATACACAATCCTGTGCGGTAATATTTAAGAACCACCCTTCTTGTTTAATTGGAACAAACGCTGTTGAACAATTATTAACAGTAGATGAGAAAATAGAGTTATTAAGAAAGACAGGAATAGATAATGTAATATTACTTAACTTCGAGGACTACGTTGCAATGAGTGCTCAAGCATATTTAAAAGACGTACTTGTAAAATATTTTTCTCCGATAGCAATAACAACAGGTTTTAATCATACATTCGGTTTTAATAGACTTGGCACTCCCGAGTTTTTAAAAATGAATCAAAATAAATACGGATATAAATACTATGAGATTCCACCATTTGTTGTAAATAATAATATTGTAAGCTGTTCTGTTATACGCAATTTAATACATCTTGGAAATTTTCAAGATGCCAATTTGCTTTTAGGATACAATTTTTTCATCAACGGAATTGTTGAACACGGTGAAAAGATTGCATCAAAACTGGGATTTCCCAGTGCAAATATTTTATATCCTGATGGTAAAATTAAAATACCATATGGAGTATATTATGTAACAGTTAATATCGACGGAATTGAATACAACGGAGTATTAAACCACGGCTTAATCCCCAATTTAAAAACAGAAGTACATATTCTTGACTTCGATAAAAATATTTACGGAAGAAACATTAAAATATCATTTATTGCAAAAATCAGAAACCAAATGAAATTTGAGAACAGTAATAAATTACAATCACAAATTAAGCATGATATAGCCTTTGCTGAAATATATAAATATTTTGCAAAATAAAAGAGAGCTATATGCTCTCTTTTAAAATTATATAATAATTATATTAAGCATTTTTAACTGCGTCATAAACAGAAGTAAAAGCAACTCCGATATGAGCCAAAGCACCAATGGCAGAGATGCCTAATGCTACAGGCGGATTTAACAAATATATAGCACCGACACCAACCCCAGTTAATATATCTACACCTACTGTTCCAAAAAAGAATTTAGCAGCTTTTCCACCTTGTCCATTTACAAGCTGTCCTAAACCGGGACATATAAATGAAGCAATACCGGTACCTATTTTTTTAGCTGTAGAAGATTCTTTTTTTACTTCCTGTTTAGAACTTAATTCTATTTTATCCTCAGGAGCAGATAAATCTACGATAGGTTTATTATCTGCATTATTAGCCGTATTAACACTATTAACTGTATTAGCATTTAGGGGCTGACTTACACTTTGAATTGACATTTTATAATCTCCTTACTTTAATTACTTACTTTATATAAAAAAATAATATAAAATTAATTGCTATTAAAATCTTTTTTTAATATTAAATTTGTTAAAATTTTATATAAAACATGGCTAAAATAGTTATAAATAAACTACTTTAGATATGTTTACTATAATATTGTATATTGTTACATTTTTTAATATTAAAAAATACTATAAATGAATTTCACTAATTTAAATACAATCTAATAATTTTTCTGATATTTTCATCTTCAATGGCTCTAATACCTGATTTATTATACAGAGCAAGAATTTCGTCTGCTTTTTTATAGCCTTCTTTAAATTCATCAACACCTGCCGTTAACCATACATTTTTCCTGTATGAATTTATTTTTATTCTTTCACGCATTGATAATTCCTCATCATTATCTTCTTTTTCAAGCAGTTTACATAAATAACCGTCTTTTGAAGCTTTTTGGGAGGCGATTTGTCTTGTTGTGGGGCAGAAATACCATACAAGTTTCATCCGGAGTGAAGCGTATCTTGCTCTAGGATCTAGGTTATTTATTCTTTCGGTTTCATTTGCTTTTCTCTGCTGTTGATTTCGTTCATTTCTTAATTGTTGTTCAACTTCTTTTTCAAATAAAAATTGACGATTTTTTTCAACATTTAAATCAATATATATATTATTTTTATCCACAGCAAATATAATATGTTTAATTATTTCGACATTTCCATCTTTAATATTTTCCATAAGATTTTTTTGAGAGATGCCGGCTGCTTTTGCAAATTCACTCAAGGAGAGAGTGGTTTTATTTCTGTCTCTTAATGCTAACAATTTTTGTATATTTCCGGGTGCAGTCAAATCTATGTAGGCGTTAGTTATCGTTCCCTGATTTGTTTCAACCTGTTTTGTATGACCTTGTAATTTCCCGTCTTTTACCAGTTTAACAAGTCCGACCGCAGGGAAAAAGCCTAACTTCTTTAATAGTGTTGCTGAAATATATCTTTCTTGAGGCTGCTTACCTTCGGAACAATAATAATTATCCAAAGGAACTTGTTTAGTTCTTTGATATCTTATTTGTTGTTGTTCCAGTGCTTTTTTACTCTCATCATTTATTTCAAAAAAAGTTAAGGTCTTGTTTAAATCCTGATTTCGTGATACAAAGTCAATGCTTGGCAGATTGGCTTGAATAATATAACTTTCGGGAAGTTTATATTCTTTTCTAATTTGTGGCAAAGTTCTTAGTCTGCCTTTTTTTTCTTTTAGTATTTGAATTGTTTGCACTGATGTTTCATCTGTTAAATCTACTAAACTACTGTAAACGGTGTATGGTAACACTTTTATTAATCCCATATCTACCAACTGGCATAAATGTGTACCTGTAAAATATTTATCAACTAAATCTTTGGATTTAATACATGCCCCTGAATCAATTAATTCTTTACAGGTTTGCTCCTGATTTTGGAAAGGTTTGTAATAAGGAGCAATTTTAGGATTTGTCAGCAGATATTTTCTGTACGTTAAAAGTGCTTCTTTTTGTTTGCTAATTAAACTGTTAACGTTTTCAATTGATTTTGTTTTAGATTTAATCTCAGCTTCCGTATCTTCTATTAAATAATTAACGGAATAAATATTTTTGGTTTCCAAAAGAGTTTTACTTACATTATTAATCAAGGTATTAACATTTGATGTTTTTTTATCATTATCAACAAAATACGGAGTTAGAATTTCACTGCAATTTTTCTTAAATGCCTCTATTGCTAATTTATTTTTACAGGTAAAATCTGCCTCAATGTTATTTCTCGTTTTATTAACTAAATCGGTAAGAAATTTTCTGGATGTATCTTTTAA
Source organism: Candidatus Gastranaerophilales bacterium (assembly GCA_947589705.1). GTDB lineage: Bacteria > Cyanobacteriota > Vampirovibrionia > Gastranaerophilales > Gastranaerophilaceae > Avigastranaerophilus. Next base: position 7,703 of record CANQCO010000035.1, on the reverse strand, counting down.
GTCTTGTGAATTTTGATAATCAGGATTATATTTTTTCAATACCCCAATAATATTTTCTCGCCATTTAGGATTCATAAAAGCTTTATATGTTATAACATCATGTAATTCTTGTATTTTGGCTTGGTATTCTTCTTCAAAAGCTTTCCTATTTCTAATTAAATTTATTAATTGATTACAATAGGGTTTATCAGGGTTAATAATATCTTTATAAAAATCTATTTCTTTTTCATTAATTAAGATTCGATTTTTATAACGAGATATATCGTCCTCATATTGTTTTATTTTTTCTTCTGTTTTTACTTTTTGTTCTTGATATTGAGCTTCAGCCTCAGGGGTTAGAGGTTGTAATTTAAGGCTGTCAGTTTCGTCCCCACCTTTAAAATTTATCGGATTAGTGCTAAATTTACTTATTTTATTTACTATTTTGGGAATTTGAGAATATGCAGAAAAAGTTATATTCATAATTTACCTCCGTAAAGAATAAAACAAAAGATAAAAAAAATTGCCAAATGATTTATCTGGGAAATAGAAAAATAAAAAGAGATAAGGCATTTGTCAATATTTATAAACATTTTCTGCATAAAAAAGATTTTATTGTATAATAAAAATAATAAATTCAAGAGGAATAAATTTAATGAGTAAAATTGAATTACTTGACTGCACCCTAAGAGATGGAGCTTATATTACAGACGGAAACTTCGGTAATAGTACAATAAAAGGTATAATAGAAAATCTTACTTCATCAAAAATAGAAATGATAGAAGTCGGTTGGTTAAAGAACATAGAACATGATAAAGATTCATCATATTTTTCAATGGTTAACGATATATCAGACTATCTTCCAAATTCAAAAAATGATAATACAGAATACCTTGTAATGATGGACTTTGGCAGATATGATATAACAAAATTACCTGAGAATAACGGCAAAGCTATTTCTGCTATTAGACTGGTTTTTCCTAAAGAAAAATTTGTAGAAGCTATTGAATATTCTAAATATATTAAAAATAAAGGATATAAACTATATCTACAAGCTGCTAATACTCAGAGTTATTCTGATATAGAACTTATAAAACTTGCAGAAAAAACAAATGAAGTTATGCCTGAGGCTATATCTATTGTTGATACTTTTGGAGTAATGTATCATAATGATTTAAAAAGAATATTTATGGTTTTAAATAACAACCTTGATAAAAGAATAAAAATAGGTTTCCATTCACATAATAATCTTCAATTATCATTTGCACTTTCAATTGAATTTGTGAAATTGGCGCAAGACAATAACAGAAACGCAATTGTTGATTCAAGTTTAGCCGGCATGGGACGAGGTGCCGGAAACACACCTACCGAACTTATTACTAATTGGTTGAATTTTGCTCAAGATAAAGATTATGATTTAAACACTATAATGTATACAATTGATATATATATGCAAAAGTTTATAAGCAATTATAAATGGGGATACAGTATCCCATTTTGTATTGCAGGTCAATTAGGTTCACATGTTAATAATATTGATTACCTTATAAAAAATCATAAAACCGCATATAAAGATATGAAAATTATACTGGAATACCTTCCTAAAGATGAAAGAAAATTATATAACTATGATAAATTAGAGGAAGCATATATCAGCTATCAAGACAAAGAAATAGACGATAAAAAAGATTTATACTTATTAAGTGAAATATTTAATAATAAAAAAGTACTTTTGTTAGTTCCTGGGACTACGCTTAATAGTGAAAAAGACAAAATTCTAAAATATATAAAAATAAATAATCCGATTAAAATTGGCATTAATGCAATATCAGATAATTATGATTATGATTACTTTTTCTTTACGAACAAAATCAGATATAATTATGCAAAAGAAAAGAATATATTAATATTTGAAAAAATACCGCATATAATAACATCGAATATAACTACTCAAAAGAAAAATAATGAATTTATAATTAACTATAATCAGCTTATAAAAAGAGGTTGGAAATATTTTGATAACTCAACAATAATGATTTTAAGATTATTATCGAAATATAATATACAAAATATAGCAATAGCCGGGTTTGACGGATATAAAGGATTGCATACCGATGATTATACGGATTCAATTCTCCAAACCGACAAGACGGATAAAGAAATAAATCAAATGAATGAAGATATAAAAAATATGCTGGTAGACTTTGTAATAAAAAATCAGTATAGTTCAAAAATTGAATTTATAACACCATCACAATTTAGCAGCTGTATTAATGTTGAATCAAAAGAAGCGGAGGCAATATGTCAAATATAATAGAAGGAATGTTAACAGTAACAAATGAAAGATTTTGCATAATTACAGCAAGATTCAATGAATTTATCAGTTCTAAACTATTGTCAGGTGCATTGGATGAATTGAAAAGGCATGGAGCAGACGAAAGAAATATTGATATAATATGGGTACCCGGTGCATTTGAAATACCACTAACTGCAAAAAAAGCTGCCCAAACAGGTAAATATAATGCAATAATAGCACTTGGTGCTGTAATTAAAGGTTCAACATCACATTACGATTATGTTTGCGCAGAAGTTTCAAAAGGTGTTGCTTCTGTCGGATTAGAAACAGGCATTCCTGTTATATTTGGTGTATTAACCTGCGATAATATAGAACAGGCAATAGAAAGAGCAGGCACCAAATCAGGAAACAAAGGTGCTGACGCTGCTAAATCAGCTATTGAAATGGCAAATATTATTAAGCAATTATGAAATATAAAAGCTGTAATTTAATACAACACGGATTGTGTTTTTTTAATAATATGCTTGTTTCATGCTGTTTTGCGCCTTGCGACCAAATAAACGGACAGCATCCTCCCATTCTTTTTGATAATTACAAAGGCGAAATTTTATCTAAAAATGATTTATTCTTTAGAATAAAAAAATATTCCGATATCTTTAAAAATGGAGGAGTACCTAAGGAATGTAACAGTTGTTATCACATTGAAGAAAAAGACTGGGATGAAGAAAATTATATAAATTCAATTACTATCACACATTTTTCAAAATGTAATCTTGACTGTATTTATTGCACTAACAATCTTTCTCAAGAAGAGAGAACTAATGATATATACGAGATTCTTCCTGTTTTAAACAGATTTAAAGAAGAAGGAATTATAAAAAAAGGTTGTGAATTTCATATAGGCGGCGGGGAATTCACTATATATAAAGAATGTGATGAACTTATTGATTTATATGCTAACTCAGGTTTCGCTAAATTTTATGTTCCGACAAACGCCGTTAAATACAGTGAAAAATTGTTTCAAGCAATGGATAAAAATCTTGCTTATATTATTGTTTCTCTTGACTCCGGAAGCAGAAAAACATATAAAAAAATTAAAAGAGTTGATGCTTTTAACCGAGTTACGCAAAATTTGAAATTATATGCAAAAACTCAAAATTCGGTAGGAAATATAAGTTTAAAATATATTATTATACCTTCATTTAACGATAATTGTAATGAATTTAAGAAATTTTTGAACATTGCAAAACAGCTGAAAATAAATACAATTATTATTGATATTGATGCAAAGTATTCCAGATATTTAAATAATAATATTGATGAATATTTAATAAAATTTGCACAGAAATTAAAATTATTATCGGATATGCAGGGTTTTTCAACCATTTTATATTCATTCTACACTCAATGCAGTAATGGCAAAGAGCTAACCAATAATATTTTTAAAAATATTATTGGTTACATTAAATATAAATTTTTCAATAAAGCAGTAAAGAGATTATATAAGAAATAACTATTTCCATCTGTCAATATTATAACTTTTTGTGCAGATTGCGTCAAAAACAATATTGTTGTCGTTAAGGTATTTTTTATATTTTTCAATATCAAAATCCCGGCCTTGAAGTTCAGGAGAAACAAGGCATAAATTGAGCCCTGCCTCTTTTAAAATTCTATAATTATCTTTATTTATAGGTAAATTAGAAAAACAATCAACCCAAACCCATTTAACTCTATCTTTCATAGCTAAAGCAAGTTCAATAGGCTCAATTTCAGAAAATCTTACGGCAGAATTTAAACAGCCTTTTTCTGATAATAAATACATCATCGGTACAGAACTATCAAGGAAAAAATAATCTTTTATACTATATTTTTCAAGATATTCAAGAATTTTAAATTCAATTCTTTCTGATTTTACATTAACAATCATAGTTCCATGATGATAGTGTTTAAGATATTCTTCAAAATTTTCACCATTTTCAAAAGGATTGTGAACTATAATAAGTTCTCCGTTTGAATCTCTTAAATCAAGTTCTACCCCGTATTGAGTCGGTAAGGAATCCAATTCTTTAATACTGTTTATTCTGTGAGCAATAAAATTCATTTGTTTAATCCTTTTTTTAATTTAAAACTAAAATCAATAGTTCTTTTGATTAATTTAAATTTAGACATTAGTCCGGTATTCCAAGAAGATACTCCATTGATTCTTTCAGGAAAAATAACAGGTATTCTTTTTACTGTGTATCCCTGTTTTTTTGCTTGATAAAAGGCAAAAAGGTCAAGTGAAAAATCATAGGGCGGATTTTTCCAACTATCAAACAGCGCCCTCGAAAACATATTAGGCTGAGCATTAATATCCCATAAAACTTTTCCTAGTAATAAAGTTTCAAAACATCCCATAGAAAATGTAAAAAATTCATCAAATAATTTTCTTCCGTTTCTGTTGCCTTTTACAAATACTAAAGGATTATTTTCTTTGTCAATTAATTCAATAGCAGCAATAACATCTTTAGGATCAGTTTGGACATCACCATGAGTCCAACCTATAAATTGACCTTTTGCCTCGTTCAGACCTGTTAGTATTCCATATCCGTAACCTTGATTAATATCAACTTTAACAACTTTAGCAAAAGAATATTTTGGAATTAAGTCATTAAAAACCTTTTCACTGTTATCAGTAGAACCGTTATTGACTAAGATAACTTCAATATCATCTCTATCAATAACCTCATTAAATCGGTTTAAAATTATAGGAATATTCTTTTCCTCATTATAACAAGGTATCACAATAGAATACTTAATAATATTCATAACTCACCTAATTTCTTCATAATTTTCATTTATATTAGTTATTTTATTATAAATATTTTGAATAGAAACAGCATTTTCCTGATTTTTAGATGCAACAAAGAACCAATAATTTTGTGAGCCTGAAATATATTTGAATCCTAAATTATTAAAATTCATATAAGGTGACATCCATAATCTGTCTTTTACAAAAATTATTAAATCATAATTTTCATCTTTTAATATTTTTTCAAGCATAGGAGAATGCTTAAGCGACATTGTTGTGCCGGGATGTGAAGATAAAATCCAAACATTAGGCGGCATAATTTTTTGTGCAGGATAAAACATTTCACAAGCAGAGGCTAAAAATATTTTTTTATCTTTATTTTCATCAGCAATCTGTCCTATAATTTTTATTGCATCAAGTTGTTTATCTCTGACTCTTATATGTTTGAAAAAGCCTTCATGTGTTCTTGCTTTTCCCATTTTTAAATTAGAATCAAACCTATGTACATATTCGTCCCATTGTTTTCTTCCGCCTTTATACATAAATCGTAAATCATATATACTCATCCATAATAAACTGATTGTCAATATTGCTATGTACATATATTTTATTTTAAATTGTGCAATATTTGTTTTTGCGAGTTTATATATGCTTAAAAAAATCAAAGAAACAAACATTAAAAAAGTAAATATTTTGTCAGGAGTTGTATAATATACAAAAATAATTACTAATAAGAAATATAAAAGAAATAAAAATAATTTTAAATTATCTGTTTTTTTATTAATAGAATATAAAGTTATAGATAAAAGTAAAACAAATAAAAATACAATAGAAAAGCTATAGATAGTTATAGGATATAGACCAGTCCACAATTTCATATTCGGAATAGTAATACAATCAATGAGAGCAGGGAAATTCCAACCGATACAAGAAAAGAATAAAATACCACCAATAAATAACGGAACAAAAATAGAATATAAGTGTGATTTTGTTATTTTTTCATTGTTAATTCTTATTAATAAATACTCAAAAATTATTCCGAAAATTGCACATAAAAAACCTACATGCATTTTTGTAAATCCTGCAAAAACAATAAATGTCCACATCAAAGCTGTATACAAATTGGAATTTTTATAAAACAATTTAACATACATACAGCAAATAATAAGAGAAAGAAAATATACAACCAGTGCATTATAATAAATAATACCAATTAAAGGAATACCTGCGAATGTAAAACAAATGGCAAATAATATTGAAAAAAAGGAATTCATGTCTTTTTTTAGTATATGTGACATAAAAATAAACTGAATTGCTGACATAATGGCCCCGAGATAAACATTGGAAATATAACTAACGCCAAAAATTTTATAACCGAGAGCAATTAAATAACCGCATAAAGGTGCAATAGGGGTAATTATATTAGAAAAAGGTAGTTTACCATTACATATTAACCAGCCATAACTATAGTTAAATCCCGTATCATAAAAATATATTCCATTTTTACCTGATAAAATTGATATAATTAAAACAGCTACAGCTAATATTCCTATTATAATATAAGAATAATTTTTTTTGATAAAATCCATATTATCTCCTTATTTCTTCATAGGTTTCATTCAAATTAGTTATTTTATTATAAATATTTTGAACAGAAACAGCATTTTCTTTATTTTTAGAGGCGACAAAAAACCAATATTTTTGTGAGCCTGAAATGTATTTAAATCCTAAATCATTGAAATTTATATATGGTGACATCCAAAACCTATTTTTCACAAATACAATGAAATCATAATCTTCATCAGCCATAATCTTTGCAAGTTGTGGAAATTGTTTGACTGATACGGATGTACCCGGATGTGACCATAAAATCCACCTGGGGGGGGGGAGAATCTTTATTGCAGGATAAAACATTTCACATGCTGAAGCAAAATATATTTTTTTACCCCTATTTTCATCAGCAAGTTGTTCTATAATTTTAATTGCATCAAGTTGACTGTCTCTAACTCTTAGATGTTTAAAAAATCCTTCGTGAGTTCTGGCTTTTCCCATTTCTAAATCAGCTCTGAAACAGTATTTTTTTTCATCCCACTGTTTTCTTCCGCCTACGTATATATATTTTGAATCATATACTATTGTCCATATCATACAGATTCCTAATAAAACAATATATAGATATTTTATTTTAAACTGATATAAGTTAGTTTTTATAAGTTTATATAAACTAAAAAATGATATTGAGACTAATAAAAGGAATGGAAATTTTGAATCCGGTGAAGTATACATTACTAATGCAAGTATAGGCAAAAAATATAGAAGTAATAAAAATAATTTTAAATTATTTTTATTTTCATTAATGAAAAATTGAGTTATAGCTAATAATAAAATAATTAGATACAAAGCTGAATAACTACACAAAGAAGGAAATATTATTTTCCAAAATTTCATATCAGGAATAGAAAGGCATGATAAGAATGCGGGAATATTCCACTTCGCCGCAGAAAGAAGCAATAAACCGCCTATTATTAATGGCAAAAATATAGCAGCCAAATGTTGTTTCGTTATTTTTTGACTGTCAATTTTTAAAGTAATAAATTCCAAAATTAATCCTAAAAGAGCACAAATAAAACCAACATG
>CANQCO010000034.1 GCA_947589705.1 Candidatus Gastranaerophilales bacterium | reverse complement strand
TTTCAGCTGCAACTCTTGCCTTATTGTCTTTTGTTAAAAATTCATCAAGTATTGCATCTGATATTTGGTCGCATACCTTATCCGGATGTCCTTCTGTTACAGATTCGGATGTAAATAAATATTTTTTTGAACTCATGTTTACTTCCCTTTTTGCTTGTATTCATTGAAAATTCTACAATTAATATATATATTCGTCAAATAGATGTAAAAAAACCGCTTATGCGGTTTTTTATTTATTTTGCTTCTCTTATGTTCAGCTTCTTAATAATTTTTCTATAATCATCAAGATTTCTGTCTTTTAAGTATGAAAGAAGTCTTTTTCTTCTTCCTACCATCATTAATAAACCTCTTCTGCCTTGAAAATCTTTAGCATTGGTTTTTAAATGTTCGGTTAATTCTGCTATTTTTTCGGTAAGTAAAGCGATTTGGGTTTCAACGCTTCCTGTATCTTTTGCATTTTTCCCGAACTTTTCTATTATTTCAGCTTTGTTCTTTAAGTTAATTGTCATTTTAAATTCCTTCTTAGTTTGTGACTTTTGGTGGTGGGTAAGTCTTTATATTATAATAATATTAAGATAATAACATTTCAAGATTAATTTGCAATGTGATATTAGATTTATTAAATTTTATGAATTAAATACTTTAAAAAACTCTTTTAAAAATTCATAGCCTTTTAAATAACTTATATAGTTAATTTGTTCATTGGCAGAATGCATATTATAAACATCTGCAAGTCCGATTAATGCGGGTTTAAAGGTTTTGCCGTATTTATTTGTATTATTTGCATAAATATGTGTTTCTGCGCCGGCGTGGAAGGATGAAATATCTAAATTCAAATTTAAATTTTTTCCTGCAATTTTGGCTGTATTTATTATTGTTTCATCATCACTTTTTTCAAAGGCAGGCATGTGTTCTGTTGTTTGAATATCTGCTACAGCCAAACCGTTATATTTGTTATTGAAATTATTAATAATTTCTTTTATTTCGTTTAACAGATTATTTTCATATTCTCTGTTTGAACTTCTTATAGAATATGTTGCACCTGCTTTTGTATTAATTATATTGGTAATGGCATTATTAATTATAAAATCGAGATATTGATTACTTTTAATATCGGAAGTTTTTATATTTTCAACGGCAGATTCTATACCGCCGCCTATAATAACACCGAGATTTATGGAGGTTATTACACCGAAATTATCTTGTTTATAAACTCCTTGAGGAATCTCATTAACAATTTCAGCTATAAGTTTAGCTGCATTTAATCTTGTAGTATCACCGATATCAATACCGGAGTGACCGCCTTTTAATCCTTTTATATTAATAATTAAGTGTCTGTAATTCGCGCCTGCAAAAAGCACCTGCCCTAATTTATCGGCATCAAGAACAAGCACATGCTCTGATTCAATCTCACTCATATTAACATGTTTTATACCTTGCATTGTGTGTTCTTCATCACGGGTAAAAATTATTTCAAGCCCGCCATGTTTAAGCTCTTTATTTTGAGATAATTCAATAGCAAAAAGTATTGCAGCGGCAACACCTGCTTTATCATCTGCACCAAGGGTTCTTGTTTTATCCGTTTCAATAAAATCTCCGTTTAACTTGATATTTATAGGTGAATTATCACCTACAACATCCATGTGAGAACTTAATAAAATCGGTTTTTTTGTGGAATCGGTTGCTTTTACTTTTGCTTTTACGTTACCAAAATCATCTAAATAAGCTTCAATATTATTTTCTTTAAATATTGATAATATTTTTTGAGCAACTTTTTCTTCTCTTAATGAAGGTGAAGGTATTTCTACCAGTGAACAAAATATATCTATTAATTTATAATTGTTTCTTAATATGTTCATTTTTATCTCCTTTTTGTAAAAAATTATAGACTATATTCAATAAATAGTATAGAATATAAATGCAAGTGGTGTAAAAAAAGTGTAAGGAAAAATTATGGCAAAAGTGTTATTATCAATCCCTGATAAGTTTCTAAATCAAATAGATGAACTCGCTAATAATGAACAGAGAACAAGAAGTGAATTAATTAGAGAAGCGCTTCGAAATTACATGAAAAGAAGTAGCATGTTTGATTTAAAAAAGATTAATGCAGATGCTGAGTTATTAGAAAAAATATTAGACTAAATATTCTGAAAATATTCAAATTCTGGGATTATTTGACATAGTCTTTATACGACTTGAAATAAAAAATTTTTGTAATAAAATCTTAATATAACTTTAAAAGCATATAAAATAAATATTAGAGGTTTTACATGGCTCGAAAAGTAATAATAAGTATTTTGTTAGTTTTGACAGCAGTATTTTTTGTCCCGTATAAAGCAAATGCACAAGCTGTTTCTAAAGTTACCATAAAAGAATTGATAGTAAAACATGCCATAGATATGGGCTTAGAGCCTGCGATGGCACTAAGTATAGCAAAAGCAGAATCCGGTTTTTGCCACGAAAAGACCAGTAAATACGGTGCAGTTGGTGTATTTCAGTTAATGCCTTCAACTGCTAAAAAAATGGGTTATAATCCTTATCATATTAATGAAAATATTAAAGCAGGAATACAATATTATAAGCAAATGTATAAAATGTTCGGGACAAAGGAACTTGCACTTGCTGCTTATAATGCAGGACCCGGTAATGTAAAAAAATATAACGGCATTCCTCCTTTTAGTGAAACAAGAAGATTTGTTTCATCCATAATGAACAGTTATAATAATTTAAAAATAAATCCTGATCCGGCTATTGTTTCATTTAAAAATTCTGATAAAAAAATTGCAGATATCAGAACAGAGGATGAAACTGATTTCAGAAAAGAGCAAGAAACTATTTTAACTATGTATTTGACTAATCAAGGGATTTAAGGATAGAAAAGCAGCATGTTTCAGGAAATAAAAACACATGAAATTACGACCGACGTAGTAATATTTACTATTAAAGATAATAAACTTCAAGTGTTATTGGTAAAGCGTGCAAATGAACCATTTAAAGGCAGATGGGCAATTCCCGGCGGGTTTATAAGATTATCCGAAAATCTTGACAGTGCTGCGTTAAGAATATTAAAAGAAAAAACAAATGTAGATAATATTTATTTAGAGCAGTTATATACATTTGGTGATCCATTAAGATATCCAGGTTCAAGGGTTATAACGTGTGCTTATTTCGCTTTAATTAGAAGTGATGACATAAAGCTTTCATTTGATAACTCTCAGGGGATTACACAGGTTCAATGGCATGAAGTTTATAATTTGCCTACTTTAGCTTATGACCATAAAGAAATTATAGAATATTCAATAAAAAGAATGAGGGAAAGGTTGGAGTTCTGTCCTATTGCATTTCAGCTTTTGCCCGAAAAATTTACGCTTACCGAACTTCAAAAATCTTATGAATTAATTCTTGATATGAAACTAGATAAAAGAAATTTCAGAAAAAAGGTTTTAACAGGTGCTGTATTAAAAGAATTAAATGAATATACCAAGGTAGGTTCAAAACGTCCTGCAAGATTATATTCTTTTGATAACATCACTTTGAACTCGAAAAGAGGACATTTCTTTTCTTAAAAAGTGTACTTTTTTAATTTGTAAAACTTTATTTAGATTAAAATTAATTTTAAGATTTTACTTAAAATTTGTGATAAATTTGAAAGAGAAAAGAGATTATAAAAATACTTTGGCGGTTAGGTTATTTTTTTCCAAAGGTAAGATAATCCCGAACAGTTTAAAATAGAGAGTCAAGGAGATTTATAGGTATGAGCGAATACTTGAGCAAGGAAGAAATTCGTAAGTGGAGAAGCTCATTGGAACGCATTACTCTTGAAGAATATGCGGCAAGATTAGGTAAGGTTATTCAGGAAGATAAACATGATGACAGTTTGGTAGACAGCGTTATGCTAAGGTCTTTAAATTCAATGTCTGTTGATACTTATACGCCTAAAACAGAAAAAATCCAATCATTAGCAATAAAGTCATTTAATAAAGAAAAAGAAATAACATCCGTTAAAAAGCCTGTAAAACAGGAAGCTAAAAAAGAGGTTGAGCCAGTTAAAACCAAACAAGTTAAAGAAACTGGTTTGAAACATAAAGAACAATCTAAAATAAAACCTCAGAAAAAACAAGAAAAACAGCAAGAATCCGTATTTTCATTCAAAAAAACATTAACTGCTCGTGAACAGTTAGTTTTTGATCATTTTCTTGCCAATAAAAATAGCATAGTTTATGCTAAAGATTTGGCAAAGATATTGGAATTGCCCAGAGATTATGTTTATAAATATATTAAAAATCTCAGAAGCAAATTAAATGAAAATATTTTGCAAAATGCTGATAACGGCGGATATTTGCTAAAGGTATAGCAAAAAATGTCGAAGGAAAAAAAGATTATAAAAGTTGCATTTCCTCATATGGGAAATGTATATATTGCTTGGGCAGCGGCATTAAAGAAACTGGGAGTTGAACCTTTAATCCCGCCGCATACAAATAAAAGAACTTTGGAACTCGCTTCAAAATACAGTCCCGATTCAATTTGTCTGCCATATAAATTAGTATTGGGTAATTTCTTACAAGCTATAGAAAAAGATGTTGACTATGTTGCTATGATATCTTCACCGGGTATATGCAGGCTTGGTGAATACGGGCAAAGTATTAAAAACATACTTAAAGATTTAGGTTACGAGTCTAAATATAAAGAATTACAACTATATGACGGATTTAAGGGTATGTATAAGTTTATGAAGGAACTTACTAATGTAAAAAATCCTATATTAATAATAAAAGCAATTCATATAGCTGTAAGAAAAATGTTTGTTTTAGACAGAATTGAAAATTTATTTTCGTATTATAGAGCTAGAGAAATTAATATAGGTGATGCGGAAAAACATTATAATCGGGCACTTGTTTTAATTATTGAAGCTTCAAATACAAGAGAACTGAAAAAAGCAGAAAAAGAGTCTGTTCAAGAAATAGAAAAAACAGTAATAGATAAAAACAGAGAAGTTGTTAATGTTGATATAACGGGAGAAATATTTCTGGTTCAAGATCCTTTTTCAAATCAAAATATTGAAAAAGAACTTGGAAAAATGGGAGTACAAACAAGAAGAAGTCTTACTGTATCCGGATTTTTAAAAGACGCAATAATTCCAAAATGGTTTAAAAAAGGAGAAACGCATTTAGAAAGAGCATTTAGAATGGCAAAGCCATATTTAATGCGTGATATCGGAGGAGATGCTTTAGAATCGGTTAGTGATGTTGCTTATGCTAATGAAAGAGGTATTGACGGTATAATTCATATTAGCCCGTTTACTTGTATGCCTGAAATTATGTCACAGAATATATTTCCTTCGATGAGAGAGGATTGTGAGATACCGTTATTAACATTGATTATGGATGAACAAGCCGGAAGAGCCGGATATATAACAAGACTTGAAGCTTTTGTTGATTTAATGAAAAGACGTAAATTTATTAAAAACAAAAATATTCAAAAAAATGTTTCTGCTTAATACTGAAATATTAAGTTATGTAAAGCTAAAAAGTATTAATTTTATTGAGTTTAAAGGAAATGTTAAAAAATAATTGCTCTATGTTGGCAATTATTTACTTTATATATACTTTATATATATGTAGATGATAAATTAAAAAGAGTAACCTAATAAAACATTTTATATTCATACTTACCTTACTTACTACCTTTACTAACACACGAGGAAATTGAAAAAGATTTCAGAGGAACAATTAAAAAAGTTCCTTTTTTTTTGCGGTTTTTACGTAAGGTGAAGCGAAGCGAAACCGGAGAATGTGAATGCCCGAAGTGAACGGAAGCGAAAGCGAGGTGAACGACAGGGCAGAGAGAGAGTAAAAACCAAGAGGCGGTTTTTACGTAAGGTGAAGCGAAGCGAAACCGGAGAATGTGAATACCCGAAGTGAACGACAGCGCAAGCGGGGTGAACGACAGGGCAGAGAGAGAGTAAAAACCAAGAGGCGGTTTTTACGTAAGGTGAAGCGAACAGGAGCAGGTATTAGTTGATTTTTCGAATAAAAACATTAATACATTAAATGATGTATTTTAAAATACTTTAAAAAAGTTCATACTTAAATATGTAGAATTAGCTGCGGATTTAGTGTAATTGTAAGGCGGGTCACATTGTACAATTCAATATATCCGGCATACGTTAAGTATTATCCGGGTATAAATAATAATCAAATAACAAAAAAGCAAAATGAGGAAAAAAATTCTCAATCTTCTCAGACTGCCGAAAATGATTTACAAGAAAAACGAAAAAACAAGCAGGAAATATCGACATCTCAAAATTATTTTCCCAATGGTGAAAAAGTTGCAATAGATTATACCAGACGAAAAATAAATATAGATCAGGTATTATCAGACTTTAAAAATACTGCAAATGCAATAGGAACACCGGATGATATTAAATCGGAGGTTAATTCATATCTTGAGTTAGTAAAAAATCAATCAAAAAAAGATAAACCAAATCAACAAATAATTCAATCAAATTTAAAGAGTGCATCACAGATACTTGATGAGTATATTACCAATACACTTAAAAAACCTTCTAAAGTTGTGGAGAATTGGGTAGATGCTTTATTTCTTCAGCAGATAGATTATAAATCGATTGCTACGGAAAAAAAACAGGAAATATCAGAAAGCGTACCAAATGATATCATCTCTCCCGAAACTGTTGAAGCTACGGATAATATATCTTATACGGATTCAAGAAGTGATATATATATACCAAAAGACCCGCATTTAAAAAGTATGTTTATTCAGGCAAAAAAATATTCATTAACGAATAATAATGAAAAGGCATTAAATGCCTTTGAAAATGTACTTGATTATGCAGATGAAATAGGTGACAGCCAGATTGGAGCATTAGCTCATTATGAAAAAGCGAGAATATATGATAAAACAAATTGTATAGAAGATGCCTTATACAGCTATAATCGTGCAGCACATCAAACACAGGATAATAATATAAAAGCAAAATCTCATTTATATATGGGAAAAATATATGATGATTTTGTAAAATTTGAGCCTGCTATTGAGCATTATTGTGCTGCAGTTTCATTTTCCGGTGAAGCAGATAATTTAAAACTTCAAACTATGGTTTTAACTGATCTTACATTAATTCATACTGATAGATATGACAAAGAAAATGCCTATATGTTTATGGGGCTGGCAGATATTATGGCTGATGAGACGAAGAATAATAAGCTAAAAGCCAGAGTATTTTCAAAAAACGCTAAATGTTGTGAAAAGTTAAATGATAATAATAAAGCATTAAAATATTGGTGTAAATCATCAGAAGCGTACAGCAAGGAAGAAGATGTTGAACATCTTGCGCAAAATTATACAAAAGCCGCAGATATTATGCTTGAATACGGTAATAAAGCAAAAGCTAAAACCTTGCTTTCAAAGGCATATTCTCTGTTACAAAACTGTGATAATCCCGAATTAAAACAAGAAGTTATTAACCGTATTACAACGATTTAATAAGTATTAAAAAATAGACAAAATATGCTTTTTGTTTTATAAGTATATAAACAAAAGGTGATTTTATGAAAATTGTTATATATGGTGCAAATGAGCTGGCGAGTTTAATTGCTGCAAAGCTATTTGAAGACCATGATATTATAATTATTGATGATGATACATCAAATAAAGACAGTTTTGAAAAATTGGATTTAGAATATGTTCAGGGTTCAGGCTCGAATATAAATGTTCTTGAATCTGTCGGAATTAAAAATGCCGATATTTTTATAGCTTGTACGGATAATGATGAAGCAAATATTGTTGCTTGTCTTACGGTTACAAATATGACCAAACTTAAAACTGTTTGTTTTGTGAGCAAACGTGAAAATGTAGATTCATTGTCAATAGTAAGAGGGTCAAAATATCAAAGAGAGCTTATGATTGATTATGTATTATGGCCTGAAGAGTTAATGACCCAAGAAATTTTTAGGATTATTACAGTACCTAATGCTATAGATGTTGAAAATTTCGCTAATGGGAAAGCAAGATTGCTGGAATATAGGATTGATGATACGACTAAATTTATCAATAAAAAAATTAAGGATTGCAGTTTCCCCGATGAAACTCTTATTGTAGGTATAACAAGAGATAATACGTTATTTATTCCAAATGGTGATACGGAACTGTTGTTAAATGACAAAGTAATTTTTATGGGGTCTTCTTATTCTTTAGATATATTGGCGAATAAGTTTTTTCAGGATAACAATGATGTTAAGCAGGTTGCTATAATAGGCGGTGGAAGTGTAGGACTAATGCTTGCACAGAACCTTGAAAAGGCTAATATAAAAATTAAGATAATAGAATTTGATTATAAACGCTGCGAGGAGTTAACGGAGAATTTAAAATCAGCATTAGTATTAAATGGTGATGGTGCTAACTTTGAGCTTTTAGAATCAGAAAGAGTCGGAGAATCTGATGTTGTTGTCAGTGTTACAAATAACGATGAAAAAAATTTGTTATGTTCACTTTTAGCGAAGCAGTTAGGTGTTCCTAAAGTTATAACAAGAGTAAGCAAAAATGCCAATGCTAATTTATTTGAAAAAGTCGGTATTGATGTTGCAATATCTCAAAATGGTGCAGCTATAGATGATATAGAGAATCGTCTTATAAAAACGGATATTGAAATCCTCGCTACAGTTGAAAGAGGTCAGGGTGAAGTTCTTGAAATATGTGTTCCGTTTAATTTTAAAACTGATACTATTATGAATTTACATCTGCCCTGTAAAGCTATCATTGCTATTATACAAAGAAGAAACAGGGTTATTATTCCCAAAGGCACAACGCAGGTTATGCCGTTTGATAATTTAATTATATTTACGACAAAAGATAATTCCTCTGTTATAAAAGATTTTTTTAAGAGGTAAGTATAATGAATATAACCTATATTCGAAGTATTATTAGTATAATATTAAGGTATATATCTGTTTTGATACTTATACCATGTGTATGTGCATTGATATATAAAGATTATTATTCAATGATACCGTTTATATTATCGTCTGCCTTATCATTTATACTGGGTATAGTCTTAAAAAGTAAGGATACAAACGGGGAAGAATTAAATAAGATAAATAAATCGGAGGCACTTTGCATAGTACTAATATCGTGGCTAGCAATATGTATTTTTGGAATGATTCCGTATATATATTTCGGACTTAATCCTATAGATGCAATTTTTGAAAGCGTTTCTGGGATAACTACTACAGGTGCTACAGTACTTAGTGATTTTTCTTTATACCCCAAAACAATGTTTTTTTGGCGCTCATTCAGCCAATGGCTTGGCGGTATGGGAATCCTTGTCTTATTTACTGTAATATTACCTCAATTTTCGGTAGCCGGACGACAAATGTTTTTTGCGGAATTTTCGGGTTCAAAAGATAACAGGCTTACACCAAGAATCAGGCAGACTGCTGCAGTTTTATGGAGTATTTATTTTACACTGACTCTTATTGAAGCAGGTATATTGTTATATTTAAAAATGCCTGTTTTTGATGCAATATGTACTTCGTTCTCATCAGTATCAGGAGGTGGGTTCTCTCCTCAAGCTGACAGTATTATCGCATACGGGCAGGTTAAATATATTTGGACTATTGCTGCTTTTATGTTTTTTGTCGGATTTAACTTCACTTTGCAGTATAAAGTATTTTTTAAAGGAAAAATCTTATCTTTATTTAAAGATGAAGAATTTAGAGCTTATTTCTTAATTTTGTTAGTATTTACAATAATGATATCAGCAACTTTAGTATCGCATCATATTTATGATTTAACTACAGCAATAAGAGAGGCATTATTCCAAGTTCTGACAATATTAACAACAACAGGTTTTGCTTCCGTTGATTATTCAGAGTGGAATCTAAGAGCAAAATTGCTTTTATTTATATTAATGTTTTCGGGTGCTTCTATAGGTTCAGCATCAGGCGGATTAAAACTGTTAAGGTTAATATGTCTTTTCAAATATTTAAAAAGACAAATAGCTAAAATCCATCATCCAAACGGTGTTTATCCCATAAAAATTAACAAAACAATAATTTCTGAAGATGTCGTAAGACAGATGATATCTTTTGTTATATTTTACTATGCTACATTTGTTCTAACAGCTATATTAATAGTATTTATTGAACAAAATCTTGTAGTAGGCGTAACTGCTTCAATAGCTACTTTAGGCAACTTGGGGCCGGGGTTTGGAGTAATAGGTCCTATGGGAAATTACGGCTCATTAAATTATTTCTCAAAAATATTATGTATCTTTAATATGATAGTAGGTCGTCTTGAACTTATACCATTTTTGGCATTACTTCATCCTGATTTTTGGAATTTCAGAAAAAGAAATAACTTGCAAATAAATAAAAAAATATGATACAATTTTGTTGGTAGATAATAATTTGAGAGTAATATGTTTAGAAGAGCTTTAATGTTAGGTATTATATTACCTGTTATAGTCTATGTAGGAAAACTGGTGGCAGTATGGGCAAGCGGTGTACAATTAGGTGAGTTTAGACCTGTATGTGCAATATTTCTGCTTGATGTATCTGCTTCAAATCGAAACCTTTTATATAAAGAACAACAAACAGTTTTAAGATTAGCAAAAAGATTGGATTCTGAGGATCACGCAAGAATATATGTAGTTACACAGGATGCATACGAAATATATGACGGATTTCCAAATAAATTGGTTGCTATGAGAACTGCAATGGAAAAGAATTCCAAATTTGATGCAAATGCTTATGGAACAGCATACGGTTTAGCAATTAAAAAAGCCGTAGGTGATGCCTTAAGATATAAGGCAGAAGGGTATACTCCTGCTATTGTTGTTCTAGGAGATCTTGAGAATGAAGGTGCAGTTGATAAACAGATTAACTGGAATACGTTCCCTAAAAATTTACAAAATACTTTAAAATATATTCCTGATTTATCATTAACATTTTTATATGCACATCCGCAAAAATTAGATTTTGTAAGACAGGCTTTATTGCCAGCAATAACTGATAGTAATGCAAAAGAAAGTCAGTTAATAATAGCATCGGAAGAAAATGTTGATATCGCAACAAGAAAATTCACAGCTGCCGTAGGAAGATAAGAGGATTAGAATGAGAGTTGTTATTGCTTCTTTAAATAATGAAAAAACATTTGATGATTTAAATGTAATAAATATAGGAACTGCTCCAAATTGTAATTATAAATTGAATCTTGATTTCGATTTAATATTGTCGCTTCAACTACAAGAAAATGGGAGATGGCTGGTTTTAAATAATTTTAAAAGTAATAAAGTATTATTTCGAGGTCAGCCTATAGGTTCTTCTATTGAAATAGGTTCGTTATGTAAATTAATGATTGCTGATTCAGATGAGTTTATTAGTATAAAAGTTACTGTTGCAGGTACAAATCCAAAGATAGTACCCGGGTCATTGGAGTTGGCAAATAAAAGAAATGCAGAACAAATTAAAAGAGCAGAAACTGCAAAAAAGACTATTACAATGATAGAGGATGAAGAACTTAATGAACAAGATATAGAAACTCTATACGGTAAAGGTGCCGGTGCTCAAACTAAAATTAAAATTGAAAGAAGAAAAGGTGATATTGAAAGAAGAAGAGCTCTTATAACAAAAGAGATTGCCTATAAATCTGATTTTTTAAGAAATAAACTTGGTCAAAATGAAATGCTTTTAAGTGTTTTAAATGCGTTTATAGGTATAATTCCCTTTACAATGGCTTATATATTAAAAGATATAGTAAAATTAAACGGTGTAAATGGTGAATTGCAAACAAAAGTGCTGTTCTTGATTGCTGTTGTATTCGTAATAAATACATTACTTCTTAAACAGGGACAGTTTTTAAGCTTGCAGCATAAAGGGAAAACAAAGATTCCTCCATCATCTATTCAGATTCAAAGAATGAGTATGATAACATCCGGTGGTGTATTTGCTTTAATAATTATAGGTTCTATGATAGAACTTGCATCGCATTATTATAATTTCCCTGTTTTAGTTCCACAAATGCTTTTGTTATGTTCTTGTTTGTCAATATTTTTAGGTGCATTTGCCGGATTTATTAAGAATATAAATACGGAAACAAGTGAGGAACTTGACAGTTATGAAAGCAGAGAAGATTTTCAGGCAGTTGTTAAAGATTATCAACAATGGATTACTTTATTTGTAAATAATATTTCAAAAAAGAAGTTAAAAGATATAAATAATAAAATATTTAGTTTGCAATTAAAATCGTATTTTGAATATTTTTTGGGAATGGTAACTGCACCGTTCTTGGCTTATGGTGTATCTCAGACTTTGGCTGAATTCTTCCCTGAAGCGGCAGCTTGGATTAGATTTTCGGCAGGTTTTAAAATTTCACCGGTATTCTTAACCCTTGCTTCTTTAATGATTATATTTGCTTTTCATTGTTTTTCTACTTCGTTTGCTACAACAAAAAGAGTTCATGCTTCAAATGTAATAAGAGAAGACGGATTTAGTGATTATAATATTCATGGTGTTAATATCCATGGTGTTGAAAGCAGTAAAAACCTAAAAAAAGAAGCAAAGAAATTCTTCCTTATAGCTCTTGCTGTTGTTATTATCGAAATGTCAATGAACGTTTCATATTTCGTCGGTGTTATGGGCGGTGATGTTATGGGGATTTTGTTAAGCTTTATTGCTGCTTTAGTTCCTACTGCTATACTTATTATGGAAACTAATATGTTAGGTAATACTAAATTTGATATTATAATAAAAGAAGAATTACTTGAAAAAGTTGATAAGGATTATTAATTATTAAAGGAATATATGTAATGTATAGATGTACGGAATGTAAAACTGAATATACTAAGTGTCCTGATTTTTGTGATTGTGGTAATGATACTTTTGAAGAAGTGTTTGAAGAAGAATACGAAGAAAGATATGTAAAACCAAAAATAAAATCAAAAAAAACAAGGTTGTCGCAGGAAGAACTCGAAGAAATTGAGGAAGAAAGAATAGATAAGAGAAATGCTCTTATTGCAATATCGACTTCTTTGTTCATATGTATTTTAATCTTGTGTTTTGCTCCACCGCATATGCAAAAAAAAGCAGATGTTGTGAAGAAAGTTTCTTCAAGTGTTACCAATGTTAAATTTCCTGATGTTAATGCCTATTGGGATAATACAGTTGCATCTCCATACAGAAAAGAAGATCCAACCTTGAATTTACCTATACTTAATAAAAACTTAGGCAGGATTTCTCCTGTCTTAAGAGAATATTTAATTAATGTAGGGGCAGAATTTAATAGGTTATGGGATGTTAAACTTGTTGACGGACAAGGTGAATGTAAAGTTGAATTTGTGATTAATAAGGAAGGTAATTTAAGTTCAAAAAAAATAGTAGTGCGTTCACATAATGAGTCTTTAGACGATTCTGTACTTTTATTATTGTCTAAACTTAACAGTTTTGATATACCTCCGGATGATTATAAAGGTGAACGTATTATTATTTCGTTTAAAGTTGATAAAAATAAAACAAACAAAGTTTATTATCCAATGAACTAATTTAGTTTAGAAAATAGTTTTAAAAATTCCGGAAAAGATATATTAACCCATTGAAATTCATTAATTTTAATGGGTTTTTTGCATATTAAACCTGCTATGTAAAGGCTCATTGCTATTCTATGGTCATGATAGCAATTTATTTCACAATTGCCTGTTAAATTATTTTTACCGTTGATTATAAAACCGTCTTGAGTTTCTTCAATATTGCAGCCTATTTTCTTTAATTCTGTGGTTATAGCGCTTATTCTGTCAGCCTCTTTATTTCTTAAATCCTGAGCATCTTTTATTATGGTTGTTCCTTCTGCTTGCGAGGCTATTGTTGCAATTATAGGAAGTTCATCTATTAATCTGGGAATAATTTCCCCTTGGATTGTTGTTGCTTTTAAGTCAGAATATTTGACATTAATATCCGCAACTTTTTCGTTTGAAATAAGTCTTTCGTTTAGTATTTTAATATCAGCATTCATTTTTTTTAGGATATCTAAAATTCCTGAACGGGTTTCATTTATGCCTACATTTTTAATTAATATATCAGAATCCGGAATAACTAGAGCAGCAGCAATAAAAAATGCCGCAGATGATATGTCACCAGGTATTGTAATGTCAACGGGATTTAAATCTGACTTTTGAATTGTAACGGTATTCTTATTTGTATTTAAATCAGCTCCCATATATTCAAACATAAGTTCCGTATGATTTCTTGATTTGTAAGGTTCGGTAAAAGAAGTCATACCTTGGGCAAATAGACCTGCTAAAAGTAGGCAGGACTTTACCTGTGCTGAGGCAAGTGGTGATTGATAGTTTATACCATGCAAACTGCTTCCGTATATTTCAATTGGCAGTTTATAATCATTGTGAGATATTTTTGCGCCCATAAGTTCAAGCGGCGCAATAACTCTTTTCATAGGTCTTTTAGAAAGACTTTCATCTCCCAATAATGAAGAATTAAAATTTTGACCGGCCAGTATCCCCATCATAAGCCTTGTTGTTGTGCCGGAATTTCCGCAATCAAGAGCATTTGAAGGGGATTTAATTATTTTAGGTGCTGTTATTATCAATTCTTTTTCATTTATATAATTAATATTACACCCGAGTTGTTGGACTATTTTGAGTGTAGAAAGGCAGTCAGCACCTCTAGAGTAGTTAGTGACTTTTACTTTACCCTTAGTAAGGGCAGAGAACATAAAAGCCCTGTGTGTAATTGATTTATCGGCAGGAATTTTAATTGAACCTTTAAGCGGTTTAGATTTTTCTACTGTTATATCCATATTTTTTATTAAACAATAAATTATTTTAATCTGCAAATTCTATATGAATAATATTATTTAATCTTTGCAAATAAATAAAAATTTCGTTCTGTGCTTCCTACAGATAACATCTAACTTCAACCAAAAGCCCTGTAACTCGGAGCATAGCTCCTCAAACAGACGGGGCTTTGTCGTTGTTTCAGTAAGATGTTTAACTGTACTGCGCAATGAACTCAATTTCTATTTATTTGTAAACGATAATAAAAAAATAAAATCTGAAAGCCTGTATTTATTTCGTTTTATTGCTTAACGAGGCAGCGGCAAGGCGAAGCTCTCTTTAGCGAGCCTTAAGCCGAGTTTAGCAATATAGAAATCAATACCGAGCCGAAGATTTTATTGTTTATTATATAAAATTTAAGATAATATTATTTATGTAAAATATTATCAACAATACCTTTTAGTGCAATTTTAACATGAGCATAATTTAAACCGCCTTGCATATATACGGCATAAGGAGGACGTACAGGTCCATCCGCTGAAAGTTCAATAGTAGAACCTTCTATAAAAGAACCACCTGCCATTATTAATTTACAATCATACCCCGGTACTTCATCAGGTACGGGAGTAAGATACGATTCAACAGGGGAAAACATTTGAAGTGTTTTACAAAACTCAAGTAGTGGTTTTTCTTCACCGAATTTTATTGTTTGAATTAAATCAGTCCTTATTTCAGAAGGTTTTGGAGTAGAAATAAATCCTATATCTTCAAATACCTGAGAAGCTAAGATAGCACCTTTAACAGCTTCAGATACAATGGAAGGCGCCATAAACAATCCTTGAAATATTAATCTTGACTGATTAAGCATAGCACCGCCTTCTGAACCTATTCCCGGAGCTGTTAATCTATATGCTGCCTGATTAACGTATTCTTCTTTCCCTGCGATATAACCGCCTGTTTCAACGATACCGCCTCCCGGGTTTTTTATTAATGAACCTGCAATTAAATCAGCACCGACCTCTAAAGGTTCAAGCTTTTCAACAAACTCGCCGTAGCAATTATCCACAAAACAAATGCAATTTGGATTGTTTGTTTTTACAATTTCTATAATTTTTTTTATTGTTTCTATGTTTAAGGATTTTCTTAATGAATAACCTCTTGAACGCTGAATTAAAACCATATTTACTGTTTTATCAATTTTATTTTTTATAGCTTCAAAATCAACATCCATATCATTAATAAGAGAAATTTCTTCATACAAAACACCATGCCCTATTAAAGAAGCTCTTTTATTTCCTCTTTTTCCGATAACTTCTTCCATAGTGTCATAAGGTGCGCCTGCAACGGAAACAAGTTTTTCTCCGTGTCTTAAATTCCCAAACAGACAACAAGCAAGTGTATGAGTTCCTGATACAAAATGGTTTCTCACTATTGCTTTTTCAGCTTTAAAAACATCGGCAAAAACATTGTCCAGTGCGTCTCTTCCCATATCATCATGACCGTATCCCGATACAGTAGAAAAATGTTCTAAACCTATTTTGTTTTTATAAAAAGCTTTTAAAACTTTTTTCTGATTATATTCTTTAACTTCATCAACAAAATCAAAATATTGTTTTACTTTATTTTCTGCAATCTCAACTATATTATTCTTATTATCCATAGTTTAATAAAATCATGAAAAATTGTTATATTCAACTAAATAGTTTAAATTAGCCTTAAGAATATACTAATTTTATTTTTTTTAATGTAGAATAGAACT
This sequence comes from Candidatus Gastranaerophilales bacterium, assembly GCA_947589705.1. Taxonomy (GTDB): domain Bacteria; phylum Cyanobacteriota; class Vampirovibrionia; order Gastranaerophilales; family Gastranaerophilaceae; genus Avigastranaerophilus. The sequence continues at coordinate 7,407 of CANQCO010000034.1, read as the reverse complement.
AAATAACAGGATAAAAGCAGATGTCAGAATTAAAAAATAAGGATGAACAGTATAGTGTTTTCTTAAAATATAAAGAAAATGCGGAAGATACAAAAGTTTTTTTTACCGTAAGGGTAATATTAGTAACATTCTTTTTTGTTGCACTTACTGCTTTTACAATGTTTTTGATAAACAATTTTGATGATATATTTGCACTTTTTGAAAGTTTTACCGATTCCAGATTGAGAGGAGTAAAAGTACAGCAAAAACCTGATTTAATGCCTTCAAAATTTAATTTTAAAATGTTAAGCAGGTATCAAAATATATTGCTATTGGGTGTAGATTCAAATGGACCTAATACTCTGCCATATTCAGGCGTACGTTCTGATACAATGGTGATAATAAATGTAGATTTGCACGGAAAAAGTGTAAATGCAATTTCTATTCCAAGAGACAGTAAAGTCTATATAGCAGAGGAACATGGTATTCAAAAAATCAATTCGGCTTATGCTTTAGGCGGAATTGAACTTACTAAAAAGACAATTGAAGAAACTCTAGGTATAAGAATTCACAATTATATAATAGTTAACTCGGAAGGGATAAAAAAGTTAATTGATGCAATAGGCGGTGTACCTATTCATATTGATCATAATATGTATTATAATGATTTTTCAGGTAAATTGCATGTTAATCTGAAAAAAGGTGATTATATATTAAATGGAGAAGAAGCGGAAGAATATTTAAGATTCAGAAAAGATGCACTGGGCGATATAGGCAGAGTACACAGACAGCAGAAGTTTATAAAAGCATTATTGGAAAAAGTTAAATCACCTGAAGCGGTAAAGCAAATACCGGAAGCATTAAAAATCGCAAGTTTATATACAAGAACAGATTTAAATTTGTATCAAATGTCACAATATGCAGCAGCAGCAAGAGAAATAGATTTAAATAAAGTTGAGTTTGTTATATTACCCGGTGCTCCAAATAAAAAAGGGATAATAAGTTATTGGATTTTAGATCCTGAACGTACTCAACAGACAATTAACAGACTTATATATAGAAAAAAGGTGATTCTTGATGAAACGGAAGTAGCTGTTGGTATAATGTATTCCAAAGATAAAGAAGTTGCAGCTTTTGAACTTAGAGAACAATTAAGGAATTTAGGATATGAAGTTAATTGTATGGGTAAATCCACACAAATAGCTGAATCAGAAATAATTGGACATAATACAAATATTTCAGCAGATATGATACGTTCATTGAGAAGGAAAGTGCCAGAAATATCTAAATTTAATTTTAACCATTCTCCCATAAGAGATTTTTGCACAACAAGTGATATTGTTGTTACAATAAAGGGTGAAGAAGAATAAAAAGATAAAAGAAAAGGAATATGTAATGGAAATGTTAAAGATAGCAATCCCGAATAAAGGCAGATTGTCTGAAAAAATATATGATTTATTAAATTGTGCTGGTCTTGTGTTTCCTTCAAAAGATGAAAGGACTTTGCAGGTAACAACAAAAGACAATAAGTATTCAATAATATTTATAAGGACGCAGGATATTCCGATGTTTGTCGAGAATGGAATTGCCGATATCGGCTTTACGGGGTTTGATATTTTAACTGAATTGAAATCAAATGTTGATAAGATAATGGACTTGGATTTTGGCTATTGTGAAATGGTTGTTGCAGTTAAGGAAGAAGATACATATAAAACATCAGCCGATTTACCGCAAAATTTGAAAATAGCTACATCATTTCCTAATATAGCAAGGGAGTATTTTGAAAAATTGGGAAAAACTCCTAAGATTATAGAAGTATCAGGCGCAACAGAAATAACACCCCGCTTGGGTTTATCTGATGTTGTTGTTGATATAACATCATCAGGTTCTACTTTGAAGTCAAATAAATTAAGAATAATAGATAAAATACTTGAATCTACGGCTATTGTTATTTCAAATAAATTTTTAAGCGAAGATAAAAAAGAGAAGACTCAAGTTGTTTTAAGAGCATTAAAATCCGTAATAGATGCGAGAGAAAAGAAATATTTAATGGCGCATGTACCAAAAAAATCATTGGATGAAATAAGAAGCTTTCTTCCGGGGCTTTCATCGCCTACAATAATGACATTAGCAGGAGATGATGAAAATGTAGTTATGCACGTTGTAGTAGATGCCGATAAGGTTTTTGACAGTATTGATAAGCTAAAAAAACTTGGCGGAAAAGGTATTCTTATAATGACGGTTGATCAGATGGTGCGCTAATGAATTATCCTAATTTAGAAAAATTAATTGAAATAATAGAAATTTTAAGAAGCGAGAACGGCTGCAAGTGGGACAGAGAGCAGACTCACTATACTTTAAGGCGCAATATGATTGAAGAAGCCTATGAAGCTGTTGATGCTATTGATGATAATGATATTAAACATTTACGGGAAGAATTGGGAGATGTACTGTTGCAGGTTGTTTTGCATTCACAAATAGCAAAAGAAGCGGAAGAATTTAATATAGAAGATGTTGCAAAGGGGATTTCTGATAAATTAATACACCGCCATCCGCATGTTTTCGGGGATGTTAAGGTTAATTCAACAGATGAAATTTTAGAAAACTGGGAAAAATTAAAAAAAGAAGAAAAACCTCACAGAACATCTGTAATGGACGGGATTTCAAAAGCTCAGTCGGCTCTTATGAGTGCCCAAAAAATAAGTAAAAAAGCGGTAAAAGTCGGTTTTGAATGGCCGAATGAAGAAGCTTTATATGATTGTGTTATGTCTGAAATTAAAGAATTTAAAGAGGCTGATAATTCTTTAAATAAAGAAGAAGAACTTGGAGATATCCTTTTTGCGGTTGTAAATCTTGCAAGATGGAATAAAATAGATGCCGAACAGGCTCTTTTAAAAGCTAATAAAAAATTCATAGCAAGATTTAAAGAAATGGAAAAAAACGCTGATAAAGAACTTGAACACCTTACTCTTGAAGAATGGGATGAGTTGTGGAAAAAGGCAAAAAAAAAGGAACTTTTTTAATTGTTCCTCTGAAATCTTTTTCAATTTCCTCGTGTGTTAGTAAAGGTAGTAAGTAAGGTAAGTATGAATATAAAATGTAAAATTTGTAGCTTTATTAAGTCTTAATTTAATCCTCGTATTTATATAAAGTAATTTTTATTATAGAAATTGCTTTATATATAAAAATCTTAATAATTGTTTACAAATAAAAACTACTGAAAAAATGCTGATAAAATATAAAAAACAGGTAGATTAGGTGATGACTAAACTATTATTGATATCTCAAAATCAGAAAATAACAGAAAAAATTGATGAAATTATAAAGAATCATTCTTTTGAAATAATAATATTATCAAATTCTGATGATATAGAAAAAAATCTTTTTGATGAAGAAGTAGGTGTAGTTATATTTGATTCTGAATTTCCTGATATCATTTCATTATTAAGACAGGTAAAACTTGAACTACAGACAAGAGATATTCGCTCAATAGTAATATTAAATAAGGATAAAATAAATTATGATTGTCTAAAATATACAAATACTTATATAATGACACCTATTGATGAAAATATATTGATATCTGTAATAAATTCATCACTGCAGCTGAGAGAAACATTCAGGGTCTTATCGAAAAATAATACCGATTTGGCAAAGAGTTTATATCAGTTAAATGTATTATATACAACAAGTACAAAACTGGCGGGTTCACTTGATAAAACAAAGCTGGTAGAGATTATAACGGAGGGGTTGGAACAAAGTTTATCATTATCATTATGCTATGCGCTTATATTGAATGAAGAAAACGATATTAATTTAATAATAAAATCTGTATACCCGATAAGTCCAAGACTTGAAAATGCTATAAAATTAAGAGCATTATTAAGTTATAAAAATTTATTTTCGATAAATCCTGCAATGGAAGATATAAAAGTAATAAAATCAACAAAAGACCAGTATGGGGAATATGATTTAAATGTATTCGGGTATGATAATTTGTTTGCCCCTGTAAATATTAAAAATAAATTTTACGGAATAATAGAAGTATTTAGGGAAAATGATTTTTCACGAGATGATACAAAATGTTTTACAACGCTTGTAAAACAAGTATCTTTGCCGTTAGAGAGTGCAATATTGTATGAAGAGATAAAAGATACCAATATTAAATTGGAAAAGCTGGAAAGATTAAAATCTGAATTTATATCTATTGTATCTCATGAATTAAGGACTCCATTGACTTCAATAAACAGTGCTTTAGATATTATATTAAAAGGTACAACGGGGGAAGTTAATGATGCAATGGAGAAGTTTTTAAATCTTGCAAAACGAAATGTTACAAGATTATCGGCAATAATATATGATTTGTTGGATTTATCCAAAATTGAAGCAGGTAAAATGGAGTTTAGATTTGAAAGAACAAATATTAATAATACTATTGAACTTGTAAAAAATACATTGGAAAATCTTGCAAAAGAACAAAATATTTCAATAAATATGGATTTGGATAAATCACTTGATACTGTATATATTGATACTCAAAGAATAGAACAGGTTTTGACGAATCTGATATCAAATGCAATTAAATTTACGAATGAAAACGGAACAATAGAGATAAAATCATCAGGAATAGATTCTGAGGAAATAAAAAATAATGCGTTTTTCAAATCTTTACCGGAAAAGATGAGTGAAAAATATATAAAGATATCGGTAAAAGATAATGGAATAGGAATAGCCAAGGAGAATTGGGGAAAAGTATTTGAACAATTTAAACAGATAGAAAATCCGTTGTCAAGAAAAGTAGGCGGGTCAGGTTTAGGGCTTCCAATCGCAAAACGATTAATGGATGCACATAAAGGATTTATTTGGCTTGAAAGTGAAATTAATAAGGGTTCGACATTTTATATTGCAATACCGGTTATGAGCGAGGAAGAAATATTTTTCCATTCACTCGAACAAGATATTTCAAAATCAAGGAATGAGCATATAAATATTGCAATAACAGCTCTTAGAGAGAATATAGTTGAAGAAAAATCTTTGATAAATACAATATTAAGTGAAAACCTGATAAGAAAAACCAAAGTAAATAAAGAATATACATGTGAAAAAGATTTAAAGAGGTATTATTATACATATTCGGTAGATATGGATTCTTTCGTTTTTGATTTTGAGTCAAGAAAACTGGATTCATATATAAAGACACAAAGACAGAAAAACCCTGAATATGATATAGTATATTCAGCGGTTTTGTATCCGAAAGACGGAGAAAATATTAGTGAGTTAATAAGAAAAATTAATGTTTTTTCAAGAGGGGTAGCAGATGAAGAAAATATTAATAGTAGATGATGAAGCGGATATAATAGAAATACTGAAGTTTGTGCTTGAGGCTCAAGGGTATGAATGTGTAACGGCAATGGATGGGGAAACGGGATTAAATTATGCACGTGAAATTAATCCTGACTTAATCATATTGGATGTTATGATGCCAAAAATTAACGGATATAAGATAAGCAGACTTTTAAAATATGATAGTAAATATAAAGATATACCTATTTTAATGATAACAGCACGCTCACAAGAAGAGGATAAAGCAATAGGTGAGGAAACAGGGGCGGATGAGTATATAACAAAACCGTTTCAGGTTGATTATGTCGTTGAAAAAGTTAAAAGTTATTTGGGTTAAAAATGGAACTTGTTACAAATAAAACACTTGAAAAATTAAAATATGATTTGGTCCGAGACGGACTTATAAGTTATGAGGATATTGAAAAAGCACATGAAATTGCAGTTTCTCAGAATGTAAATATAGGTCAGATATTGATAAAATCAAGTTTAATTACGGAAAAATCGCTGTTAAAATTTCTTGAATCTAAGCTTCATATACCTTATGTTGATTTGAAAGATTATACTTTAGATACCAGGTGCTTAACATATATAAATTTAAATGATGCGAAAAAATATAAGATAATCCCGTTATTTAAGATAGAAAATGTTTTGACTGTTGCAATGGCTGATCCTTTAGATTTATTTGCAATAGATAAAATAGTTGAAAAAACCGGTTGTGATATAGAACCGGTTTTAAGTGCAGAAAGTTCCGTGCTAAAAAAAATAGAGGAATATTATAAAAGCGACAGTTCTGTAGGTGAGATAAATATAGAAAATAATGAAGCGGTCTTTAATTGGCAGGATGAGTTAAATAACGATGTATTGTCAGAAGAACATATACAAATATTAATACGTGCAATTTTGAAGCAGGCTATATTAAATAATGTGCATGAAATGTTTTTTGAACATGTACCAAACGGAATCAGTGTAAATTTTAGGATGAATTCACAAATAGTAAATACAGGTCTGATACCGTCAATATTGACAGCAGCATTTATAACAAAACTGAAAGTATTATCAGGTTTAGATGCAAGTGTATGTGAATTGCCGCAATTAGGTAAATTAATATTTAAAGTAGATGATATTGTATTGACAGCAAGTATATCTGCTTTTCCGACTATAAACGGAGAGAGGATTTCATTAAAGATTTATAAACCTCCAAAAAAATTAAATGAAACAGTTTTGAACGAAAATCAGATTTTTTCTATTAAGACAAGTTTAGAAATACCCGGTATAACACTGGTATGCGGTTCTTCTTTGTCAGGTAAAACTCATATAATTTATTCAATTTTGAACGATATTTCAGCCTTAGGTAAAAATATTATGACAATAGAATCTATAGCCAAATATAACCTTGAAAACATAAATCAGTGTGAACTTAATGAGAATATAGGATTTAATATAGAGAAGGCAATGAGGTTTATAGAATTTCAATCGCCGGATATTATATATTTTGAGGGTATAACAAGTAAAATAGCACTTGATTATTTTAGTTCTTTGGTATTTAAAAATAAAGTTTTGATAACTGAATTTTTAGCTGATAATATGGCAGAATTAATAAAGAAATTATCATACAGCGATTTTGAAATGTTTAAGCCTTTAATATCTTGTATTATATTTGTTCATAACAGCGAAAGTATAGAAGTTTTTGATAAAAACGAACTAAAAAAATTTACGGGTATTGCCTAATGTAAAATTATTGTAACATGTCCTTTTTGACAGAGTAAAAAAATATTTACGTGTTTTGAAGCGTTTAAATAAGTCTATAAGGATTTTTTAATGAGAGTAATACCGCTGCAAAGCTTTAATGCTTTAAAATCTTACAAAATTGATAAAAACAGATTAAAAACTAATAGTCACAATAAAGGATATGAATATAAAACAGAAATATCAAGAATATATTACGGAAAAGATATAGTTTCATTCAAGTCTGAAAGTTTTGAAAATACATTACGAAATAATTATTATCATCTTCCCGCAGGTGCAAAAGCAGATGAATTTCAAATAGAAGCAGGGAAAGCAATAAACGAAGGTAAAAATGTAATA
>CANQCO010000033.1 GCA_947589705.1 Candidatus Gastranaerophilales bacterium | reverse complement strand
TTTCGTGAACGGTATCATGGATTGCGTCATAGCCTAATTCTTTAGCTCTTTTTGCTATTTCCATTTTAGCTGCGCAAGCGCCTGCTTCTGCTTCAGCTCTCATTTCAAGATTTTTCTTTGTAGACGGAGTAACAACTTCACCTAAAAGTTCAGCAAATTTAGCGGCATGTTCTGCTTCTTCAAAAGCATATCTTTTATAAGCTTCAGCAACTTCAGGATAGCCTTCTCTTTCAGCTTGTCTGCTCATAGCCAGATACATACCTACTTCGGTACATTCACCTGCAAAGTGGTCTTTTAAACCTTGAAGAACTTGAGCATCAACATCTTTAGCAACTCCTATTACGTGTTCTGTTACCCAAGTTAAACCTTTTGTATCATCCACTTTATTAAATTTATCACCGCTAACTCCGCACATAGGGCATTTATCAGGTGCTTTATCACCTTCTACCGTATATCCGCAAACACTGCATACAAATTTTGACATATCATACCTCACTTTTCCTTTTTCTGTCAAAAATTATTATACTACATTTTTTTTATTATTTAAAAGTTTTTCTGTGCAGTAACTATTCTATCAATTGAATTAAAATCTTTAATAATCTCAATATTACAATATTTATGAGATTTAAGAATTTTTTTAACTGCTTCTGCCTGTCCTAAACCGACTTCAAAGCATAAAAAACCTGATTTTTTCAAATAATTTTGGCATTTTTCAATAATTTTTTTATAAAATTCCAATCCGTCTTCATCACTGGTGAATAGTGCGGTTTTAGGGTCACACATAACCTCTTGTTCAAGAGTATCTTTATCTTTTAATGGGATATAAGGCGGATTTGAAACAATAATATCAAATTTACCTTGGACTTTTTCAAACAAATCCGATTTATAAAATTTAATTTTTTCTCCTGCACTATGAAACAAGGCATTTTTTCTTGCCATATTTAATGCTTCATCAGAGATATCAACAGCATGAACTTGAATATTACCATTTTCCAAAACAAGAGTTATCGCAATACACCCCGTTCCCGTTCCGATATCAAGAACATCCGCTGTTTCATTAGGTTTTACATGTTTAAGAACATTCTGAGCCAACAGTTCCGTTTCAGGCCGTGGAATAAGAGTATATTCATTTACAAAAAATAATCTGCCGTAAAAATATGCCCGTCCCAGAATCTGCTGCAAGGGTTTTCTTGTTTTAATACGGGTTTCAATTATTTTTTTTAATTTGTCGACCTGCCATAATTCCAGTATTTTACCCAATATAAAATCTTTATCGCCATAGTTAAACAAAACAGAAAGAGCAAAATCAACTTCTGATTTTGCTTCTTCAAAAGAAAAATTATTTTCCGTATATAATTTTATAAATTGTTTTCTGTACATAAGTACATTTTACAATAAAACTACCTGAATAAATCTTTAAACTTAAATTTCATTTTTTTTGATAAAGAATTGCAAATATGGAATTTTTCTAAAATAGGATTAGTATGCAAAAGTTTTTTATCAGAAGACTCTTGCTTTGATAATTTAGTTTCATCAATTTTAATTTTTACAATTTTTTTATCATCCATAAATATATAAAACCATATTTTAAATGAAATTGTCAATTTATTGAAGTTCAGAAGCACAGAATGGACATTTTTTAGCGTTTATATTAATTGTAGAACAACAATAAGGACATTCTTTTGTTGTAGCTTCTTGTTCTTCACATGTTTCTTCTTTTTTCTGTGCTTTTAGTTTGTTAATAGCTTTAACTAGTAAAAATACAGAAAATGCAACTATTATAAAGCTTATTAACGTATTAATAAATAAACCGTAGTTAATAGTAACAATGCCGGCATCTTGAGCTTCTTTTAATGTTGAAAATGTTTGTCCTGTTCTAGTTATAGGAATATATAAATTACTGAAATCAACATTCCCCATAATAAAACCTATAGGGGGCATGATGATATCTTTTACAAGAGAATTAACAATAGGAGAAAAAGCTCCGCCTATTATAATACCCACTGCCATATCAATAACATTACCTTTAACTGCAAACTCTTTAAACTCACTCATAAATTCTTTAATCATAGCATCTACCTCTTAATATTTAATTAGACAATATTTTCTCAACAACCTCACTAATAAACATTTGATTTGCATTAAAACTATCTTCTAAATTTCTTAAAATTTCTCTAATATTATTCCAGCCCTTATTTTTATGTTTAATTTTGCTAACATCATCGCCTGTAATATAAATATCAACAAGCTCTCCTCTTTGAGCAGCCTGAGCCAATTCACCCGATGATGGAGCACTTCTATACATTGAAGTAACATCTTGTATTTTCACTAAACCATTTTGTGCATATGAACCAAGTCTACTGTTTACTTTTTGCATTTTTTTTGGTTTACCGTATACCGCTATTACCCGACCAAATGTTATTTCTGATGTTTTCACTTTTTTGCCTTTTTTATTTTACTATAATATCGCATAAAGAAAAAATTATTTGCTAGTTTGTTAAGAATTTTTTTAAAAAATTCAATTGGACTATACAAATTATCCAAGTGACTAATAACATCATTTTTTTTATTGTTATATCTTATTCTTGGAGAAATATGACATAATGAAATACAAAATAACAGTAATATTGCTTACTATAGGTTTAATTATATACACCTTTACAATTGGAACAAAATCTATAAGTAATATATTTTTAATTTTAATATACGTATATCTTTTGGCGATTGTAAGACACTATCATAAAAAATCAAACCAGCAGATAAAATCTCCAAAGAATTTATTGGATATTATTAATAATATCCCGATTCCTGCTTTTTTAAAAGACACTGATAATACTATTATTGCTGCAAATAATGAATTCTTTAATTTAATGAATATTAAAAATACATCAAATTACAAGGAAATAAATAAATTAATAAATTTAAAATTTGATAAAGCAAAAATTATAGATGAAGAAAAGGAAATATATAAATCAGGCAAAACATTAATAGTAGAAAAGGATATTTCAAATAACAATTTTGAAAAATACCAAATATATAAAGTACCAATATTTAACAATAATAAAGAATTAAAGAATATAGCTGTTTTTATAAAAAAAGTAGAAAACAGAAATATAAATAAAGAAAATAACCAAAATATAATAGCGACACTAACGCATGATTTAAAGACACCTGCAGTAGCACAAATCCGTGCAATTGAACTGCTATTAAAAGGCAATTTCGGCGAAATAAATGAAACTCAAAGAACTTTTTTAAATGATATATTGAACTCCTGTAACAATATGCTTGAAATGCTTATAAACATGTTATGGCTGTATAAATTTGATAATAAACGTATTGCCGTTAATGCCTCTTCTTTTGATGTAAATGAATTAATAAAAGAAATATTTAATGAAAATAAATTAATATTAAATTCCAACGGACACACATATAAATTAAATAATGAAACTGCTAAAATTCATATTTTAGCTGATAAAATGCATATAAAAAGAATTATATTTAATCTTTTAACAAATGCAATAAGCCACAGCAAAGAAAATTCTCCTATTTATATAGATTTAGATGTACAAAATAACAATTTTATATTCAAAGTAACAAGCCAGGGAGAACATATACCCGATGAACTTTTAAAATGTATTTTTGATAAGAATAAAATATTTAATCAAAAATGTGACGGACTGTCTACGGGGCTGGGATTATACCTTTCTAACTCACTTTTAGAACTAAACGGCGGTAAATTCATATATAACTCTGAACAAAACGGAATGAATACTTTTGGTTTTACCTTAAAACTGTATAATCAACAAACGGAATTAAAAGCAAATTCGATAACCATAACTAATACATAAAAAAGCCGCCGTAAAAAATTACGACGGCTTTTTTGCTTCATTATTTTACAATCAACTTCTTAGTTTGTTCTTTTTCTTTTAGTATTTTTGGTGCGGTAATTATCAAGACACCATGTTCTAATTTAGCTTCCGATTTATCAACATCAATTTCTTCAGGTAGTTGAATCATTCTTGAAAATTCACCGTAGCTGAATTCAGAGTGTCTATAATTTTTATCTTCTTCATTTACTTCATCAATTTTTTTAGCTTTGATATTTAAGTAGTCTTTTTCAATATCAATATCTAAGTCTTCTTTTTTAATTCCCGGGAGTTCAGCTTTGATTTCAAAATTTTTCCCTTTATCAGCTACTTCAATAGGCATTGAAAGTTTTTCCGTATCTTCAAAATACATATTTTGCGGGAAATAAGTGTCAAAATGTCTGTTCAACAAAGAGCTAATTTCGTCATTTACGGTTCTGATGAAATTATCAGGTGTTCTTCTAACTAAAAATTTCATAATTTGCTCCTTTCAAATTTACTATTACTTTCAACATTTACGTTATAAATCTTTTTTTCGTAAATTTTGATTTTTTTAACATTTAATTAACAATTTGAAGGGGAAATATAAAATTACAAATCAATTTTAGAAACGTCAACCAGTTCTTTTAGTTCAATATTAAGAGCATTTGCTATTTTTTCTAAGGTTTCCAACGTAGGACTCATTTGTCCTCTTTCAATCATTCCTATCGAATTTTTACTTAAACCAGCAAGTTCTGAAAATTGCTCTTGGGAAAGTTTCATTTTTATTCTCAAAAATCTTATTTTTATTCCAAGTTTTTCATTGATATTTATACTAGTCATAACACTAATATACTAGTCTATTGACATAGCATATTCAACATATTATAATTGTCTATGAACCATTATACTTGTCTGCGGAGTATTTATGAAAAAAATTTATTATGAGGATGCAATAAGAATAATTAAGATTTTTGGAGAAAATGTACAGAAAATCCGCCAGAGCAAAAATATTTCAATAAAAAAATTATCAAAAAAAACAAAAATAAGAGAGGAATATATAAAAAAAATTGAAAAGGGTGAAGCCGTCGGCATAACAACTTCTAAAGTATTTCTTATTGCAGAAGCATTATCCGTTAAAGTAAGTGTTTTATTAAAAGAATAAATAGCGTATATGTAAAATATATTATTACATTTTTTCTGAACATTATTTTTAATTTCCCAGTTCATTTTTAGGTATTATAACTTGGTAAATTATAAAATAAGGTTTTATCTTTACTGTATCTTGTAATCTTCGCCCTGCTATTACCAATGGATTTTTTAAATAGATAATATCCTAAAGTCTTTTGGTTTCTTTTTCTACAGAAAAAGAAACTGTCGATGGCGGGACTTTGCCTGAACGTTAGCGAGGGTATGAAACTCGAGCGCTACAGTGAAAGTATGCCGATTTATCGGCTGAACCCTATTGTTTGCGAATATTTTTGAGCAAACAATACGGTGAAAGTCCATCTTTTTATAAATATATTATAGTAATAATAATTTAAGTTAATAATTGAAAGTCTTTTTGGTTTCTTTTTCTACAGAAAAAGAAACTGTCGATGGCGGGACTTGAACCCGCAAGGATTGCTCCACACGCCCCTCAAACGTGCGCGTATACCAATTCCGCCACATCGACATTGATTTTATGATATTTAGTTGTCAGCCTTTTTAATTTTTATGTTAAGACAAACCACTAACATCTTAAAATATTATCTTATGATAAATTTCTTTCGTCAACTTTATATTTTGATTTTTTATCGAAAAAATTATAAAATAAAACCTATGAATTATATATGGTATTTTTTAATAGCAGTTTCAATTGTATACGGAGCCTTGAACGGAACTTTAAACGAAGTCGCAAATGCCGTGTTTTCGGGAACTCAATTGGCTGTTAAAATTATATTAACACTTCTCGGTATAATGACATTTTGGCTCGGCATTATGAAAATAGCCGAAAAATCAGGTATTGTTGAATTTATATCAAAACTGTTAAGACCCCTTGCAAAATTTATTTTTCCCGAAATACCAAAAGACAGTCCTGTTATCGGCGATATTGCAATGAATTTTTCCGCCAATGCGCTTGGTTTAGCTAATGCCGCTACACCTATAGGTATTAAGGCAATGGAAGGATTACAAGAGATAAATAAGGATAAAAACAGTGCTTCTGATTCCATGTGTATTTTGCTTGCAATGAATACGGCAGGCTTTCAATTAATTCCGGCTACTGTTATAGCTATTCTTGCCGCAAGCGGTTTTGAAAACCCTACAATAATTATTGTACCTACTCTTATTGTCACGGCAACGGCTTTTATCAGTGCAATTATAATTGCAAAAATCTTCGGAAAAATATTTCCTCCGCAGGTTAAAAAGGAGGATGTAAATGCACTTTAGAGAGATTATTGATATACTTTCTCTGTGGGCTTTGCCTTCCGTTATATTAATTATTTTAACCGTTGCGATTGTCAGAAAAGTACCTGTTTATGAGGCTTTTATAGAAGGTGCTAAAGATGGAGCCAAGGTTTGCTTCAATATTATCCCGTATCTTGTAGCAATAATAGTTGCCATATCTATGTTACGAGCATCGGGAGCCATAGAAGCACTCGCAGGTTGTTGTTCTGTGGTATTAAACAAAATCCACATGCCAACAGATATATTACCTTTGGCATTTGTTCGTTCTCTTTCAGGCAGTGCAGCATTAGGAGTATTTTCCGAAATAGTATCAAACAACGACATTAATTCATACACATCTAAACTCGCAGCCGTTATGATGGGCAGCAGTGAAACTACTTTTTACGTTTTAACGGTATATTTTGGTGCCGTCGGTATAAAAAAATACAGATACGCCGTATTAACAGGGCTTAGTGCTGATTTTATCGGAATTGTAATGTCAATTATAGTTGCCAAATTTTTCTTTGGATAAGGAGTAATTTATGACAGAGAATGATTTAATTGAAAATAAAAAACCTCAAGACACTAAATTAAAAAAGTTAGGAACAATAATCATAACACTTTTAATTTTGCTGATTCCCATATCCTTTATGTTTGGTATTATACACGACAGAAAAGACTACAATAAGGAAGCCATAGATTCTGTTGCATCTTCTTGGGCAAAAGTTCAGGTTATTGGAAGACCGAAAATGTCTTTTAAGATTCAAAACGGCAAAAAAGAAGAAACTAAATATTTAAATCTTAATAACTACAATGTAGATATCAAAGTTAACACCGAAATAAGGAAGAAAGGAATATTTAAAGTTCCCGTATATACCGCAAATGTTGTGATAAATGGTGATTTTATAAATAATTACGGTAATATTTCAAATAAATTAATTGAAACATCTTTTGAAGTAAAAGATTCGAGAGGTTTTGTCTCAAGCCCTGTATTTAAAATAAATAATACGGAACAAATTTCTAATAATACCTCCGTTAATACTTATATTAAAACATCTCCTGAAGTTATTCCCTTTGAAATACGTTATGATTTAAGAGGTTTAAATGAAATATATGTTGTTCCTTCAGGAGAAAACAACAATATAGATATACAAGGCAACTGGAAAGACCCGGGATTTAAAGGTGATTTTCTGCCGTCAACAAGAGAAATAACAAATGAAAACTTTAATGCTCACTGGACAATACCAGGTATTGCCGCTTCAAATACAAATAATGATTCTTTAGCGGTAAATACGGGAGCGGGAGTATCTCTTATTGTTCCCATTGATAACTACAGAATGGCTGAAAGAACTTTAAAATATGCCTTTTTATTCTTATCACTCACTTTTTTAAGCTATTTTATATTTGAATTAATATCTGATAAAAACAATAAAATACATCCGCTGCAATACTGTTTATTAGGCGGTGCAATACTTGTTTTCTATATGCTGCTTACGTCAATGTCAGAATTTATGCCGTTTATCATTTCCTATTTAATATCGGCATTAATGGTAATAACACTTGTATTCCTTTACACGTATTTTGTAATTACAAAAAAAGAGAATATAGGTTTTGCGGCATTAATATCATTGATAATGGCTGTTTTATATACATTTTTATACACACTATTATTAATGCAGGATTATTCACTTTTAATAGGAAGCTTCGGACTGTTTGTTATTATTGCATTAATAATGTATATAACAAGAAATATAGATTGGTATAACAAAGGCAGCTAAATATCAGCACCTGCAACAGCTTTATACAGACCTATTTGGTTAATAAAATAATCTGTTTTATCATTGGTGACTTGTTTTTGAGTAACCAAAAGAGCTTCTTTCTTTTGTAACAAATCCAATTTAGAAATTACGCCTTCATTATATTTAAGCGTAGTATAGTAAAAATCATCTTCTTCCGCCTTCAAACTTTCAAGAGTTTTATTATATTTTTCATTATCAAGTTTTAAGTCGCTTAATGCGTCATTAACTTCCTGAATAGCTGTAATATTAGTTTTTCTGTATGTTTCAATAGCCTGCTCATATTTATTTTTTTGGAGTTTTAAATTGGCAATTCTGCTTCCGCCCGTGAATAAAGGAAGTATTGCACTGCCTGCTAACAGAGCAACGGAATTTGTCCAGTTCATACGTCTTAAAAATTCGGTTGAATTAAATGAAATCAAACCTAAGATATTAAATGAAGGCAAAAATTCTTTTTTTGCGGCTCTTACGTCAAGCCCTGCTTTTTCAATCATTTTCTCGGCAGCCAAATAATCAGGTCTTTTATCTATTACATTTGAATCAATACTATCAGGTAACGGCTTATTTATTTTAAGGTCATCAAACGCTATACGATTAAATTCCGAAGTATTTTCGGGGCTCTCACCCGTTAAAACGGCAAGCATATTTAACATTCTCTCTCGTGTTTTTTTAAGTTCAATAATATCCGCATCGGCTTTTATATAGGATTTATTGGCATTAACGGTATCAGCCGTTGAAATTAAACCTTGCTCGTTACTTATTTTCATTAAGTCATAAATCTCTTTTGTATCAAGTATTATTTCTTCCTGCAATGATATTAATTTATCCAATTTAACGATATTGTAATAGACACTTCCTACGGCGCTTACTACGGATAAATATGCGGACTTTTCATTCAATCTTGAAATTTCATACATTCTGTCCATTGCTTTTGTTTTATCACGATTTTTTCCGAATAAATCAAGTTCATAATTAGCAAACATAGGAACAGAAATAAGTCCGTCGGAGCTTGTTTGAGAAGGAAGTTTATATAAAGCCGGAACAGCACCTACACCAATTGTAGGCAACTCTTTTGCTCTTGTAAGGTTTTTGCTTTCTTTTGCTTCTTCAACTTTTAAAGTGGATATTTTTAAATCATGGTTGCAGTTTAGGGCTTTAATAATATAATCAAGCAAATATGAATCCTCAAATCCCTGCCACCAGTCAAAATTTATGTATGAATATATTGTTTTTTCATCTGTTATAGGCTTTTTTTGTGCATAACATATCGGATTAAAAAATAATGTTATTGTAAATATTAAAAATAATGCCGTAATTTTTTTAAAACTCATTTATACCCTATCCTTATAAATTAGCCTTTAGAGCTCTTTAAAATTTGCCTTAATTTTAATTACATATTAATATATCTGTAAAGTAAAATCAATTTTTGAAACGGAAGAAAAAATGGAAGAAAATAAGGAAGAAACAAAAGAAATTAATTATAAAAAAAGAAATATAATTATAATATCCGCCCTAATAGCATTATTAGCAGGAATTATATATTATGTAAACTCTCTAAGATATGAAACAACAGATGATGCTTATGTAGAAAGTGACTTAGTTCAAGTAGCAGCGAGAGTTTCAGGGCAGGTTGAAGAAATATACATTCAAGATAACCAGAAAATAAAAGAAGGCGATTTAATCGCGAAAATAGATGATACCGATTATAAAGTTAAATATACACAGGCTCAGGCAGCTTATGAAAAAGCTCTTTATACGCAAAAAATTGCAAAAGCTAAATTAGATGCAACAAATTCGGAAATTACATTAGCAAAAAAGGATTTAGAAAGATATAAAAACCTTTATGAAGCAGGTGCCGTATCACAGCAAACTCTTGACAGTGCTCAAACAAGATATGATGATGCAAAAGCAAAACTGTTATCAGCTCAGGAAGAAATATTATCCGATACCGACGACAAAGTGGCTGACGCTAATTTAAGAGTATTAAAAGCACAAAAAGATCAGGCAGAATTATATTTAAAATATACGGAAGTTAAAGCTCCAAATACGGGAACGGTAACAAATAAGAATGTGGATAAAGGTAAATTTGTTCAAGCAGGACAGCCTTTATTTACTCTTGTCAGCGATAACATCTGGATAGAAGCCAATTTTAAAGAAAATCAGGTAGGCAAAATGAAAGCGGGACAGGACGTTATAATAAAAGTTGATGCTTATCCCAATAAAAAATTTAAAGGTAAAATAGAAAGCATACAAAAGGCTTCAGGTGCAAAATCAAGCCTGTTTCCTCCCGAGAATGCAGTCGGTTCGTTTGTTAAAATTGTTCAAAGAATACCTGTTAAAATAGTATTTACGGAAGAAATAAACCCCGAAGAATACAATATTGTTGCAGGTATGAGCGTTGAACCAAAAGTAAGAGTCAAATAATGACAGAAGAAATACAAGAAGAATGGAAACCTAAATTTAATCCTTGGATTGTTTCTATACCTATAATCGGTGCGGCATTTATGTTTGTGTTGGATGAAACAATTGCAAACGTAGCCCTTCTTCACATGGCAGGTACATACAGTGCTTCAAGAGAAGAAGCATTATGGATTTTAACAAGTTATCTTATAGCCTCAGGTATTATTATTCCTGCCGTTGACTGGTTCTGTAAGCTCATGGGAAGAAAAGCATTCTTCACATTCAGTGTATTGTTATTCGTTTGTTCGTCATTTTTATGCGGAATATCAAATACTTTAGGCATGATGATTTTTGCAAGAATTTTGCAAGGTATCGGAGGCGGCGCATTACTTCCTTTAGCCCAAGCAATATTGCTTGAAAACTTTTCGGTATCGGAAAGAGGCAAAGCCATGGCTTTATTTGGCATGGTAGTAGTAATCGCTCCAATTATAGGTCCTGTCTTAGGCGGATGGATAACCGATAATTTCCATTGGTCTTGGATTTTCTTTATAAATATTCCGATAGGTGTTGTAACGGTAATTTTAATAAAATACCTTCTGGAAGACCCTCCTTATGCGCGCAGACAAAAGAATGTAAGAATAGACACAATAGGCTTTTTCTTATTAACGGTATGGCTTGTAACTCTGCAAATTATACTTGATAAAGGCAACAATGCAGATTGGTTTAATGCCGTTTGGGTAAGGAGAATGGCTATTGTAAGCGTTCTTGCAGCCGTATTTTTCTTTGTTTCACAATTAAAGAGAAAAAACACTCTTGTTGATTTAAGCGTTTTTAAAGACAGAAATTTTTCGGTAGGAACACTTGTTCAGGTTGTTGTAAACCTTGTATTATTAGCTTCCATGGCAATATTACCACAGTTTTTACAGACCTTAATGGGATATAACGCATATTTAAGCGGATTAACAATGATGCCTCGAGGTGCAGGAAGCTTAACTTCCGTACTTTTATCGGGTGCGCTGGCAAATAAAATAGATAACAGACTTTTGCTATGTATAGGGCTTATATGTATAGGAATAGCAGGTTTTCAATTAAGTGAAGTAAATCTTGATATATCTATGTCATCTATATCAATGCCAAATTTCATACTGGGGCTCGGTATGGGATTTTCAATGGTGCCGAGTATAGCACTTTCGGCTGTTACTTTGAATAATAAACAAATGACAAATGCCGCAGGCCTGCAGAATCTGTTAAAAAATATCGGCGGTGCAATAGGTACATCACTGTCCGGCACTATGATTGCAAGATGTTCTCAAATTCATCAGTACAGTATGGTTGAAAATCTTAATGAACTTAATCCTGTATTTCAGGAGAGATTGGCTTCAATGACAGCCGGTATGAGCAGTATAACACACCCCGTAACTGCTCAATATATGGCGCAAAATGTTTTATATAAAGAATTAGTCCAGCAGTCCACGCTTTTAGGATTCGTTGATACATTCAGAATGTTCTCAATCGCAGCAATGGTTATTATTCCCACGGTATTCCTGCTCAAAAATATTGATTATAAAAAAGAAAAAACATAATAAGTTAATTAAAAAAATTTTTCAGGCTGTCAATTATATTATTTTTTTTCAAAGATTTAACATAATTTGGGAAATAAGATAAATATTCCTTGACTTCTTTACTTTGAATTATATTAACAAAAGAATTATAATTTTTATTGTTTTTAAGACATACATTATATTCATACTCATTTTTTGTATAATCAGTTCCGGAGTCATTAATTATTGAAAAAGAAGGTTCAGCATTATATTTTTTTGAAAGTTTTATAAAACTTTTTATATCTTTATAATTCAAAGAACAAATAACAAACATTAATTGCAATATTTTTAACTTTTTTTCTTGTTTCCATTCAGAAAGAAATTCTAAATTTTTCATTACTAAATCAAAATTATCTTTTCTAAAAATTTTTTTGTATGTATTTTTATTTGCAGCATGAATCGAAACACATATTTTTTCTATATTATTAATTATACCTATTTCTTCAAGTTTTTCTTTTGTTAATCCAACTCCATTAGAGATCAAATGAAACTTAATATTTGGATTAATTCGTATAATTTCTTTTATCAGATTAACAGAATATATACTGTCAATAAATTCCCCTTCACCCATAAATTCTACTATTTTAACATTATTTATTATGGGCAGTATTTTTTTATATATTGCATCATATAACAATTTACCATTTTTATCACTCATCATTTTTATATTATCTCTGCAGAATACACATTTTTGTTTACAGGAATAATCGTGTGAAAAATAAATTATAGATGGTGAAATTGAACTACACATTTCCGAACTATCTGAATTAATAGTTGGAATATAGAATTGTTCCGGTAATTTTTGATTAATATCAACTTGCCAACCAAAATTACATAAGTCAGTTTTACAATATGTATATTGGTTATCTAGAACACTTTTTCTTATTTGGTTAGCAATTTCTCCGTTATAAATATCTTTTAAATCTTGTTCTATTATATTACCTAATTTATATTCATTAAAATTTGGTGTACAAAAAAAGCAGTCTCCGTTAGAAGATATACGTAAAACATTCCATGGAATAATACAAATTTTATTTAAATTCACAATTTTTTACTTTCTATTTCTCTAACAACTCCAGGAAAAACTAAATCCCAATATTTTCTGCTTGGATGTCCTGAATCATCACCCCAAAAATCATGAAGTTCATCAATTCTTTTATTAAAAGAATACTTTGGAAGATTTATAACTTTGATATTATTTTCTTTTAAAACTTTATCCTCTTCAATTCCTTCTATTCCATCCATATCCAAAACAATAAACTTAACATTTGGCCAAATACTTTTTGCCTTTTTATAAGACTCTGTAAGATAAAAATTAACCAATTTTGAATCATAATGATAATCACAATATAAAGATTTTATCAAATATACGAGTAAAGATCTGTTCAATATAGATTCATTAACTTTTACTAATTTACCTTTTTTTATATTATATCTTAGATAATGAGGTTCATTTGCACTACTGTTTGAAAATAGTCTGCGATAGTGGTCTTTGATTATAATATAAACTATATATTCCGGAGCAACATCAATTTCAGAAGGAAATTCAGGTCTGTTTAATTGGAAATACATATGTTGAAGTCCCCATCCTGGCATTGATCTATTATATACAGTTCTTTTCATTAATTTATGGAAATAATATGAAGGTGCACCTTCAGGTATTTTATTTTCTGCAACATTATATGCCATACAACAACCAAACACAATAATCGAACCTTTTTTATTATCAGCATATAAAACGGGCCTAAAGTCTTCTTTAAACCAACCGTTATCATACATAAAATCAAAAGTCTTTTCATTAAATATATAATGAAAATTTTTATCTCTTTCATGCAATATATAAAAAGAACTTATTTCAGCAAGAATTAAAATCAATAAAAGTAAAAATATATTTATTAGAAAAATCTTTATATATCTTTTCATATATATCACCTTTTACATATATTACTAAACAGTAATAGGTATGTCAATTTAATAAAATATTAATTTTTATCACAGGTGATTAAATACTTTAAACAATGTGCAGCTTTTTCGTGTAGAATAATCATGTGTTGAAGGAAAGGAATTATGTTAAATAAAAACGTCAAATCAATAATTCTTGCAGCAGGGAAAGGCACAAGAATGAAGTCTGACATGCCAAAGGTCCTTCATACCATTTTTAATAAACCTCTTTTGGGATATGTTATTGAGGCGGTTAATAATACTGATTTAGTTAGTGAAAATTTTGTTATAGTAGGGCATGAAGCCGAGAAGGTAGAAAAATTTGTAAACGATAACTATAGCAATGCAAAGTGCATTTTACAATCACCGCAACTGGGGACGGGTGATGCAGTAAATAAAGCAGCTCCGTTTATAAACGGATTTGACGGTTATGTCATAGTAGTTTGCGGTGATACCCCTTTAATAACAGCCGAAACACTTAAAAATTTTGTTGAATTTCACGATAATAATGAAGCTGATTTAACCGTTATGTCGGCTATATTTGATAATCCGAAAAATTACGGGAGAATAATAAGAGATAAAAATAACAGATTTGTTGCAATAGTTGAAGAAAAAGATGCATCACCCGAGCAAAAAGCCGTTAAAGAAATTAATGCTGGAATATATTGTATCAGCTGGAAATCTGTTCATGAAGCATTTAATAATCTTCAAAATAACAATGCGCAATGTGAATATTACTTAACCGATATTGTTAAATGGTCGGTTGAGCATAATTTAAAAGTTCAATCTTATATTCTTGATAACAAAGATGAAATATTCGGAATTAATTCCAAAGTACAATTAGCGCAAGCAACAAAAATATTAAATAAAAAATCACTAATCCGCCTTATGGAAGAAGGAGTACAGATAGTAGACCCGGATAGCACATATATTTCGCCTGAAACCACAATAGGCGCTGATACACTGATACTTCCTAACGTATATATTACAGGCAGAAATACAATAGGTACACACTGTAAAATAGGACCTTTTTCCCATATAAGAGACGGAGCCGTAATAGGAAATAACGTAAGAATAGGTAATTTTGTAGAGATAAAAAAATCGACAATTAAGGATAATACAAACGTGTCGCATTTAAGTTATGTAGGTGACTCAGAACTCGGCTCAAAAGTAAATATCGGTGCAGGCACAATAACGGCAAATTATAACCCCATATCAAAAGTTAAAAGTAAAACCATAATAAAAGACGGAGCAAATACAGGTTCAAATTCAGTGCTTGTAGCTCCCGTCACGATAAATGAAATGGCATCAGTTGCAGCAGGCAGTGTAATTACAAAAGACGTAGAAGCATACTCGCTTGCAGTCAGTCGTTCGCCTTTAAAAATAATCCCCGAATGGGTTAAAAGAAAAATTGAACAGCTTTCAGGAGGCATAAAATAATGGAATTAGAATTGGCATTTCCACAAGGAGAAAAGACTATCAATCCGACACACGATATAAAACTGTTTGCAGGCAGGTCTAATATGAAGCTGGCGGAAGAAATAGCAGAATATTTAGGAACAACGGTCGGCCCGATGATAGTAAAAAACTTCGCCGACGGAGAAATATACGTTCAGGTTCAGGAAAGTATAAGAGGCGATGATGTATTCATTGTACAGCCTGTATGCAATCCCGTTAACGAAAACCTTATGGAATTGTTAATTATAATAGACGCATTTAAAAGAGCAAGTGCTAAATCAATAACCGCAGTTATTCCATACTATGGTTATGCAAGACAAGATCGCAAAACATCAGGTAGAGAAGCTATAACCGCAAAACTTGTTGCCGACCTTTTGACAACTGCAGGTGCAGACAGAATCCTTGCCATGGACTTACATACAGGGCAGATTCAAGGTTTCTTTAACATTCTTGTTGACCATATTTATGCCACATCCGTTATTGTTGATTATGTTAAAAAATTGAATATACCTAAAGATGACCTTGTTGTTGTAAGCCCTGATATGGGCGGAGTAAGCCGTTCAAGATATTTTGCAAAACAGATGAACTCACCTATGGCAATTATAGATAAGAGAAGAAACCGCCATAATGAAGCAATTGCAGTTAATATTATAGGTGATATTATGGGTAAAACCTGCATAATGTTTGATGATATTATTGATACGGCAGGTACAATATGCGGAGCTGCCCAGTTGTTAAAAGAAAAAGGTGCAAAAGATGTTTATGTATGTGCAACGCACCCCGTATTTTCAGGGCCCGCACTTGAAAGACTTGAAAAAGCACCTATTAAAGAGGTTGTTGTTACTAATACAATACCGCTAAATAAAAGTTTTTTACCCGAAAAAATAACTCAATTAAGCGTAGCACCTCTGTTAGGTGAAGCTATTTCAAGAATACATGACGGCGAATCCGTAAGTTCATTATTCGGGTTTGAAAAAGAATACGACCAATAAAATGAGATACAGAAGCTGCCAGTGGGTAAATAGAGGTATAGAGTTCAGGACAGATAACCTTAGATTATGCTGTTACGGATATTTGCAAGGGCGTGAAACGGAATATCAGACAACCATACTTGAAAATTACCATGGTGGAGACATAGATTGGAACGAAATTTTTAAGATAAAAGATAAACTCAAAAGCGAGCATAAAAAAGGTGTTTATCTTGATGCATGCAAAGACTGTATTTATTTGCAGGAAAAAGATTGGGATGAAGAAAATTATATAAATCATTTTACACTCAATCACTGGACAAGATGCAATTGTAACTGTACATATTGTTATACTAAAGACGATAAAAAAGCTTTTAATTCGTTTAAAGAATATCCTATCTATCCGATTATGAAGGATATGTTTAAAAAAGGCATAATAAAAAAGCCGGAAGAATCGTGTATTATTTTTGGGGGCGGAGAACCCGTTATTTTAAAAGATTTTGATAAATTAATAAATCTTTTTTTGGATAACGGCTGCAAAAATATCAGAATTAATTCTTCAGGCATAAAATATTCAAAAAGTATAGAAAAAGGATTAAAGCTGGGAGCAATAAGCCTTGTAATTTCAACAGATTCAGGCTGCCGTGAAACTTATGAAAAAATTAAACGTGTAAAATGTTATAAAAAAGTATGGGAAAACATTAGAAAATACGCTAAAGCTCAAAATAAAGATAATTTATTAAAAGTTAAATTTATACTGTATCCCGACGTTAATGACAATTATGAAGAAATAGACAAATGGTTCAGTGAAGTAATTAAAAACGGCGTAAAAGCAGTAAGTTTAAGTGTAGAGCAGGATTGGTACAATACACATCAACCAAAATTCACACCCGAGATATATGAACAAATTGCCTATATGGAAAAACGTGCTAAGGAGTTAAACCTCGATATGGAAATATATTGTGAGGCACTTGCAGTACTAAGAGAAAATCATTAGTACCACCAATAACCTCCATCATAGATTTGATTTCTTGTATCCATATCTTTCTCAGCTCTGGCTTTTTGGCGTTGAGAATTTTTGTTACGTTCAAGATTAGCAACTCTAGCGTAGCATACACCTAAATCTTTTGTTGACTTAGACAGGGCTTTACATTCTGCTATTGATTTATCAAATTTCGCTTTTCTGAGCGCCCAATAGTTGTTTTCCATATTGCGTTTACTGTTTTCTTTTGCCGGTTTAAAAACGGCATTTTCATATAACGGCGGACAGAATTCTGCCCATTGAGGCTCTAAAACGCTTTCTGCTTTTGCGGCATTATTAATCGTTACACTTGTCATTAATAGAAAAGTGCATATAAAAAATATTTTTTTCATTAGTCCTATCCTTTATAAATTATTGTCGTTACTGTATTTTTTAAGTGCTTGTGTTTCCTGAAGCGTTTTATAATATTCAGCTTCAGCCGAAGCGTTATATGATTTTTCGGCACGTTTTCTGTCTTGTCTGTCCTGCTGTCTGTCTTGAAAACGCTGTCCGTATTCGATAGTACTCATTGTTCCTCTGCCGGCTCTATTTACAGAGTTGATTGTGTTACTTGTCTGATTAATAACATGCAGTACATCACTAAATTTTGCTTGCGCCTCAAGGTTTATACCGATTATAAAGCTTAAAACCGCAACAGAAAGTACGCAAGCTAATAAAGTTCTTTTTTTCATAATTTTACCTAAACTAATCCTTTCTTTTTCATTCCGAAGTTAACAATGAACTAATCGGCAAATTAAATTTAAACTTTAATAAATCATATTTTATATTAAAAAATTTTAACATTTTTATCAAAATGAACATTAAAAGTTTATCATTCTTATTGCTTTAAATAAAATCTTAACTATATAAAACATCAAAACTGGAGGAATATAAGAGGATGGAAAAACTGTCCAGTTGGGACTGTCTTGCTCGTTCGCAATAAACGGCATTTCGTGCCGAAAGCTCTTCGCTTCCGTCACTACAGCCTCTGCTCTCTCGCGCTTGAACCTTTACCGAACTTTGTTCGGTAGGGTTCTTCGTCCCATTTAAACAATACTTCTACAAAAAAAACTGTCCGAGATGGGACTTGAACCCACAAGGCTTGCACCACATGAACCTGAATCATGCGCGTCTACCAATTCCGCCACTCAGACATCAAATTTATTTTATCATAAAAAAACAGATAAACAGCAAAACTGCTTATCTGTTTTTTTTAATATAACTAAAAAGTTATTATTCTTGTGCCGGAGCTTCTTGATCGGGAGCTGGAGCTTCTTGTTCAGGAGCCGGAGCTTCTTGTTGATCTGCCGGAGGATTTGTATTTTGGTCTTCAGCAGATTGATTAAAATTACATCCTGCAAATACAGCTACTGAACAAAGTAATAATGCACTTAATAATAATTTTTTCATTTTTTTCTCCTTTTTATATCGACAGCTTATTATACAATTTTTTATTTTTTATGTAAATATTAAAACAATTATTTATTATAAGGTTTTAAAGATTCAGTAAAAATCGCTTTAACAACCTCTTTTTTCCCTTCAATCGGAGCTATTGATAAAAGACCGGCTAAAGAAGGTGTTTCAAAAGTAAGATTTACCAGTTTATCAATATCAGATTCCGCAAATCCCTCATCTGAAAGTTTTTTCTTAATGCCGACAGAATACAGCCATTCTTCAACTTTTTTAGCTGCATACTGAGCTTCATCAGGAGTCCCTTTAAGTTCAGGAATAATAGTATGGAACAGAGTTGCAACAGTTTTCGCTTTAGCCGGATATATATACTTAATAACCGCAGGCAAAATCATTGCAAGTCCTAAACCATGTGATAATTTAGGTTTTACACCGCTCAGAGGATGTTCAAGTGCGTGAGTAAAATGTAAAAGTCCGTTATCAAAACTTACTCCGCCAAGAATTGAAGCATAAAGCAAGAAATATCTTGCCTCTTTGTCATTAGGATTTGCATTAATTTTAGGCAAATATTTTGCAACAAGTTCAATACATTCTTTTGCAGCAGAAATAGAAAGAGGCGAAGCAACTTTTGTTGTAGCAGCTTCGACGGAATGATTTACTGCATCAATAGATACATATATTGTCTGTTCAGGTGATAAATTCATCATTAAAGCAGGATCATCAATTGAATATGAAGGATATATACAATCATAAGCAATTGCAGGTTTATATTGCGTTTCCGGTATAGTAACAACAGCAAATCTGTTTGTCTCCGTTCCCGTTCCGTGAGTTAAATTTATAGCAACAATAGGAACAGCCTTTGAAGGAATAAATTTAAATTCAAAAATATCTCTTGCACTTACCCCGTCATTAGCAAGGATAATAGCAACGGTTTTAGCCGCATCAATAGGAGAACCTCCACCTATACCCATAACAGCTTTAGCTCCAAAGTCTTTTCCAAGTTTTGCCGCCGCATCAACAGCATCCGCTGTGGGGTTTGGAGTAACTTCAGCATAGTTTACATAACTTATTCCCTTATTTTTAAAAGCTTTTTCAATTACATCCCATGCACCTGAAGACTTATAAGCATTTCTTCCCGATACAACAAGAACCTTATCAAGTCCTTTGGATTTCATATCTTTTGCAATTTCATCAATTTTTTCAATTGCGCCAAAACCAAAATAAACATTTGGTTTAATTCTTAGTTCTAAAACCTGATTAACATCTACTTCACTTTTCCACATAAATGTCTCCTTTCTTAAGTATCAGATTATACAATATTTTTATTATTTTTAACAATAGCCCATACTTCTTTATGATATAATTTGTGGGAAATTATATCTAAGGATTTAATATGAAAAATAAAATTGGTATTATATTTTCAGGATTTTTTCCCTTTTATATAGTCCATTTTTTAGAATTGTGTAAAAAAAGCAATATAATAGTAGATTTATTTGTTTTTGAAAATAATGCTTCAGAAAACGAAGTAATTACTCAATACATAAATAAAATATATAAACTTAAAACAAAATATAATGACAAAGAAGTAAAAATAATACAAAATATAGAAAATGAAATTAAGAATATTGTAAACACAGATGATTATGATTACATAATATCTGATGTATTAGGACTCTCTTTTACCTGCAATATATTTCACTATGCAACATTAAGCCACAAAATAAATCTATCAGATAACATAATATATAAAACAATACTAAAAATAGGTCATTTTAGAAGATTAAAACATGAACATAATTATTACCGTGATTGTAAAAAAATATTTGTAGTATCAAATTATTTAAAAAATGATTATATAAAAAACTGTAATATAGATTCAAAGAAAATATCGGTTATTCACCCTGGAGTAAGTAATTCACACTTAAAAGCACATACAAAGACCGAAAATAAAATATTTACCTTTGGAAGTGTCACCTGCGGTTTTACAAATAAAGGCGGATATAATATTTTAGAGGCTTTAAGAAAATTTATAAAAACATATCCCGATAAAAAAATTAAAATAAAGTTTATTAACCCTAAATATAATAAACAAATACTTTTAAAGTTATATATTAAATTATACAAGCTTGAGCAATATGTTGAGTTTTTACCTTTCACAAATGATATAAACGGATTTTATAATTCACTTGATACGTTAATATGTGCAAGCAAATATGAAGCCTTTGGAAGAGTAATAACCGAAGCAATAACCTGTAATATTCCTGTATTAATAGGCTCTAATATAGGAGCTTGTGACATTATTAAAGATAATATCAGCGGATTTATATTTAACGCAGATAAGAATATATATCAAAATATCGCAGACAAAATGTCAGAAGTAATCTCAAAACAGGATAAATTTGAAGAAATTACAAAAAAAGCAAAAGATTCCGTACAAAATCTAACCTGGCAGAATTTTGCCCAACAACTTTTTGATAACTTATTTAACACTTTATAATTATTCTCAAGTTAATACTTTTTAATCAGGATTATGATATAATTTCCTCGGACATTCTTAAAAAAAAGGAGTATTAAATGTTTTGGAACAGAAATATAAATCTTAAAAATATAATGTTCTTTATACTGGCAATATTTATGATATGGTTTATATTACAGATAAAAAGTATAGCACTTCTGGCATTCGGCTCCTTTGTTTTAGCGTGTTCCTTAAACCCTGCCGTTGATAAATTAAGTAAGAAATTAAATCGTTCACTGGCTTCAACAATAGTTATTTTAGGAACAATCCTTATAATATTACTGTTTTTCATTCCCATTATAACTATAGCAATTCAGGAAATTCAGCAGTTATTAAACAACATTCCTTCAATAATAAAAAATACTATTGATTTTTTAAGTAATAAAACAATAATGGGAAAATCCTTAATTGAATACATTGATATAAATACATTAACGTCGACATCATCCCAAATGGCATCAGGATTGGTTAATAAATCAATTGATTTTACAATGGCATTTATGGAGACCATAACAATAGTAGTAACAATGGGTGTAATAGTATTTTATATGATAAATGAAAAAAATCTTATAAGAGACGCAATAATAATAATGTTTCCGCCCAAAATGAAAGAAAGAGCAAAAGAAGTATATGAGCAGATAGAGCATAAAGTAGGCGGATACGTAATAGCACAAGTTCTCTCAATGTCAACAGTTGCAATATTTACAGCAGTAGGATTATTAATATTAAAGGTTCAATATGCAATATTATTAGGATTAATAGCAGGACTATTAGATATTATTCCAATAGTAGGACCTACGGTAGCTTTCATACTGGGTATTTTATGTGCTTCACAGCAGGGATGGTTAATTGTTATATTAACAGTTATAGTTTATTTAGCAGCGCAGTGGATATCAAACAATTTTATAAGACCATTGGTATTCGGGAAATTTTTAAACCTGCACCCTATTATCATAATTTTTGCTTTTTTAATAGCTGCACAATTTTTAGGCGTATGGGGCGTTATATTGTCGCCTGCTATAGCAGCTCTTTTATTGACCTTATTTGATGAATTATATCTAAAGACAATTAATTCCAAAGTAAAAGAACGTGATATAAAAGAAGAAAAAAATGCCTGAAAAGTTCTTGTATGACAAAACAAAAATTCAAAATGCAAAATTAAATGTATGGTGTATATTTCCTGCAGTATATAATTTTGCGATGTCGGCACTTGGATATTTAACAGTTTTTAAGCATATTGATTCTATTGCTGATGTTTATGCCGAAAGAATCTATACGGATTCAAATTCAACAAAATTAATGCTTAAAGATGTTGATTTAATAACATTTTCTTTCTCATTTGAGCTTGACTATCTCGGCATACTTAAAATTTTAGAAAAATATGATATTCCATTTTTAGCAAAAGAAAGAATTGACGGCTATCCTTTAATATATGCGGGAGGTCCAGTCGTAAGTGCTAATCCTGAACCCTTTGCAGAGTTCTTTGACTTTATAATGATAGGAGATGCAGAACCTGATATAGAGAAAATAATAAATATTCTGAAAGATAACAAATTAAAATCCAAACAAGAAAAATTGGAACTATTATCAGATATAGAAGGCGTTTATATACCAAAGTTCAAAAAAGAAGGTTACAAGGTAAAAAAATCGTCATCAAAATTAAATTTTTGCACAGCTTCACCCATATTAACCGAAAACAGTTTTTTTCCGGATACATATATTATGGAGGTAGAAAGAGGCTGCACGCAAAAATGTGGATTTTGTCTGACATCATATATAAATACGCCCATAAGATTTTGTCCTTATGAAGAAATAATAAAAAAGATTGATACGGGGTTAAAATATACAAACAAAATAGCACTTTTAGGTGCAATAATATGCGCACACCCGAGGATTGACGATATAGCCGAATATATTATTGAAAAAATAAATTCAGGGCAGGAAATTGAAGTAACGGTCTCATCCCTTAGAGCCGATTATGTATCCGATAAAGTACTTGAAATGCTTCATAAATGCGGGCAAAGAACTGCAACAATAGCTGTTGAAGCTGGAAGTGAAAGGCTCAGAAATATAATTAATAAAGATTTAAAAACACAAGATATTTTAGCTGCCGTTGATAAAATGGTAAACCAAGGATTTACGGGACTCAAAATATACGGAATTTTGGGGCTTCCAAAAGAAACCTATGAAGATTTAGACAGTTTTGTTAATCTATGCAAAGAAATAAAACAAAAATATAAGAGTTTTAATATAATTCCGAGTTTTTCGACGTTTGTGCCAAAAGCCCATACACCATTTCAATTTGCAAAAAGAGAAGATACAAAAGCACTTGAAAAGAAAAATGAATACATAAAAAAACAATTTGCAAAAATTGGAATAAAAGCAAGGACCTCAAGCGTGAAATGGGATTACATACAGTCGCTTTTATCAAGAGGTTCAAGAGAATTAACGCCTTATTTGATAGAAGTATATAAACAAGGCGGAAATATAGGTGCTTTTAAGAATGTTTATAAAGAATTTGAAAAAAAAGGCATGCTCCAAAATCCGGATATAACAGCCTTAGATGAAATTGATTTAAATAAAGAACTTCCATGGGATTTTATAGAATATCCAAATAATAAAGATGCCTTAAAGTCTGAATATAAAAGGCTTATGG
>CANQCO010000032.1 GCA_947589705.1 Candidatus Gastranaerophilales bacterium | reverse complement strand
ACTAAGGATGTTTCTATTAAATTTAATTCAACAGATGAAGCTATTGATTTAGTTCCTGTTACTCAGCTTCAATTTAAAGATGGGGCAAGAGTTAGAAACTTGGATGGAGGTGTACTTACAAGAACAAGCTTAGTGCTTCAAATGCAGGGTTACTTGAGCCATTTGAAGGGTTTGGTTGAATTGGATGGTGACAATAACTTAAAGATAGTTGTTCTTGAAAATCTTATAGTAAGAAGAGAAATAGAAGGACAATCAAAGACATCCGCTTCAATGCAGACAGAGCTTCTTGTTTCAGACGGACAGGTAATTGAACCAAAAACTCCCGTTGCAAAAACTCAAGTTCTTGCTATAAGTGACGCTATTGCAAGTATAAAAGATAATAATCAGGATGTAAGAAGATTATTATTAGTTTCTGAAAACAGTGAAGCTAAAATAAATGTAAAATCAAAACCGACTGTTAAAAAAGGCGAATTGATAAAAATGGATGCTGTAATATCAGAAGGTGGAGAAAAATCTGAACTTTCAGGTCTTGTAGTTGCAGTTGATAATAATACTATTACATTAAGAACAGGCAGACCGTACTTAATTAGCCCCGGAACTATGCTTCAAGTTGCAAACGGTTCTTTAGTTAACCGTGGTGATATGATTGCAACATTGGTATTTGAAAGACAAAAAACAGGTGATATCGTTCAAGGTTTACCTCGTGTTGAAGAACTTCTTGAAGCAAGAAAACCGAAAGATTCTGCTGTTGTTGCAGAATATTCAGGTAAAGCAGAAATTGAGATAGAAGATGATGTTCCTCGTTTATATTTAAATGGTGAACTTGGCAGACAGGAAGTCAAATTCTCAATTGATTCCAACATTATTGTAGCAAACGGACAGGAGATAAAAGTCGGTCAGGCGCTAACAGGCGGACCATTAAATCCTCATGATGTTATAAGACTTAATGGTGTTGAAGCTGCTCAGCAATACTTGGTTGATGAAGTTCAAAGAGTATACCGTTCACAGGGTGTTGAAATTGCAGATAAACATGTTGAAGTTATAGTAAGACAAATGACTAAGAAAGTTAAAATTATTGAGTCCGGCGATACTAAACTTTTACCCGGTGAATTTCTTGAACTTAAAGAAGTTGAACAAGAAAATGCGGAAGTTAGAAAAGCCGGCGGTGTTGAGGCTACTTATGAAGCTGTTTTATTAGGTATCACAAAAGCAAGTTTAAATACCGAAAGCTTTATATCAGCAGCTTCTTTCCAAGAAACAACAAGAATCTTAACTGAAGCAGCGGTTGAAGGAAAACGTGATCTTTTAAGAGGACTAAAAGAAAACGTTATTATCGGTAGATTAATCCCAGCAGGTACGGGTTTCTATCATTTAACCAATGCCTCAGAAGAAAAAGACAGAGAAGCTCAAAAGAGAGCAGCAGAAAAGAACAATGCAAGAAAACCCTCTGCTATTTTAGAGGAAATAGAAGGTATGTTTGGTACTCCCGAATTAACCGACTATACAATTGAATAATTTCATAATTCAATAAAGAATAACAGTAATTTAGCAAATGTTAAATTACTGTTATTTTTTTGGGAGAAATTATGAAAAATATTTTTATAACATTATCTGTTTTGATATGTTTAAATTCAATATGTTATGCTGGTGATAAAGAGGAAGTGGAAAGCTTTTTTAAAGAGTATACAAATGCTGCCAATAGTTATAGTGATGACTATTTTAAATATTATAGTAATAATGCAAGAATAGTAAGAGTTGTGGAAAAACCCGACGGAACAAAAGAATCTGTCGATATTCCGCTTGAAAGATATAAAATAGAAGCAAAAAAATCAACTAAATTGATGAAACTCAGAAGGTATAAAAACCGTTATTTTAATGTAAAAATTACTCCGTTCGGAAAAGACTATAAAGTAGCGGCAATGAGAATGCCTTCAACAAGTGATTACAAGGTTCCTGCTCATTTTATTATAGGAAAAGATAACAACGGTGAATGGAAAATTAAAGAAGAATCTATGAACACTAAAGTTCAGAGATTTTTAAATGATAATTAAATAATTATGTTATTGTCATTTAATTGTACTATTGTTGGTTTAAATGATTTAGCTTCATCAGGTGTCATTTGTGCATAGGCACAGATAATAATTTTATCTCCGATTTGAGCTTTTCTTGCTGCTGCGCCGTTTAGGCAGAAATCTTTATTCCCTCTTGTGCCAGCTATTATATAAGTTTGAAATCTTTCACCATTATTAATATTGAGAATATCAACCTTTAGACCTTCCGTCATATTGGCTTTTTCCAATATCTCTTCATCTATGGTAATGGAACCTACATAGTTAAGGTTTGCGTCAGTTACGGTCGCTCTATGAATTTTTGAGTATAAATAATCTAGTAACATAGTAATTTTATTTTATCAAAAACAAGATTTTATAAACAATTTTGTTTTATTATATCTTAAATAAATTTATGAATTTTGTAGTTTATCAATAATTATTTCATTTATATATTTTTCTATTTGAGCACTGATTTTATCTTCCATATTATATTTTCCCCATTTTTCTAACATTTCAATGGTTACAGAATATGCTTCTTTTTCAAAATCAGCATTTTTAATTATGCAATTTAACATTTTATCAAAGAAATTGTCAGTTAGGGATTTTTCTTTTAATTTTGGATTTAAAGATGATTTCTGAATATTAAATTGAATTTTTTCTTTTAAATCTTTTTTAGATGGGATACAGCCATATGTAACTTTTTCTATTTCTTCTTTATATATTTCTTGATTATGTCTAATTTTTTTATATAACTTGGGGTCATTGAGTATTTTTTCTTCAATATCTTTTACAATTTTAAAATACAATGACTGGCTATGTTGTGACATAAAAGTAATTTCTTCAATACTTTCCGTATAATCTTTCAGTCCAAAATAACTTTTATCATTATATCTTTGCATAATATGAGTTGATTCATGTGAAATACAGGAAATTAATTTTCCTGCTTCTTTTGATGTTGAATTTGAGCCTGCTTCTTCTTTTATATATATATCAGCATTGTTTAAGCTTATATCTGGGGCACTGTATAACGGATACATGAGGGCTACTGTATTTCCTTTAAGCTTTTCTTTAACGGGATTTTCACTCCAATCCTTAATTTTAATCGGTACCGGAGAAATTTGATTAATTGCTGTTTCAATATTTTCTAATGTCATAATATTGCTTCTCTGTAATTTCATCAATTTATTTCCAATGGAAATACCAAACTTCATACTTTCTGATAATTCTTGAGTATTTTGAATCGGTCGTTTTTTCC
Source organism: Candidatus Gastranaerophilales bacterium (assembly GCA_947589705.1). Taxonomy (GTDB): domain Bacteria; phylum Cyanobacteriota; class Vampirovibrionia; order Gastranaerophilales; family Gastranaerophilaceae; genus Avigastranaerophilus. Next base: position 20,744 of record CANQCO010000032.1, on the reverse strand, counting down.
CGCTAAATGAAATTTCATCTGTTTGTAACTTTTTAAGGCTTAAATTATATGAACTGTTTTTAGGTGTATTTACATAATTATTAAAATATATGTTGTTAATTGGTTTTATGTTCATAAAAATTCTCCTTTTGTTTTTTTTTAAACATGAAAAGACAATTTATTGCTATAAAAATAATTAATATTAATTTTTCTAAAGTAATATATATATATCTTTAATATGCAGCTAAAATTTATTGTGTAAAAGAATTTATTATCATAAAATATTAATAAGAGATTTTGGGATATTATATGCAGGATAAGAATTTTTTATTGATAGATGGACACGCCTTGGCATACAGATATTTTTTTGCACTTGAAAGAACAGCAATGAAAACGTCAGACAACCAGCCTACTTGGGCTGTTTTTGGTTTTTTTAAATCTGTTTTTGACCTATTGCAGAATAAAACTATAAAACCTGATGCGATTGCTGTTGCTTTTGATGTTTCAAGACATACGTACAGGACAGAAATGTATGCTGATTATAAAGCCAATAGAGAAAGTATGCCTGATACATTAAAAAGCCAATTGGCTTTGATTATAGAAGGATTAAATGCTCTAAATATTCCTATAATTACAAAAGAAGGCTATGAGGCTGATGATGTAATAGGTACTATTGCAGCTAAAGCTAAGCAAAAACAACATAAGACTTTTATCCTGACTGGTGACAGAGATTCATTTCAGCTTGTGGACAGAGAAGGTTTTATTGAGGTTATAATGCCTTCTAAAGGCGAGCTAATTGAGTATGATTGGTATAAAGTTTTTGATAAAATGGGAGTTTATCCCTATCAGATTACCGATTATAAGGGTTTAAGCGGTGATACGTCTGATAATATTCCTGGGATTAAGGGTATTGGTGAAAAAACAGCTTGCAAACTTCTTTCCCGATTTGATAAATTGGAACAAATTTATGAACATATAGATGAAGTAACGGAAAAGGCGCTTAATAAAAAGCTTTCTGAAGGAAAAGAAATAGCATTATTAAGTAAAGAGCTTGCTACCATACAAAAAAATCTTGATATAGACTTTGATTTTGACTGCGCTAAACTTGAAATGCCTGATTATGATGCGGTTATTGAATTTTTTAAGAAAAATCAGTTTTATAACTTTTTAAAAAATTCGGAGAATATTCTAAAACCGTTTAAAATCGCTTCAAATGAAGCTAAAGTGGCTGAGGGCTGTGATGATAAACCGTTACCTCAAGGGCAGTTGCAACTCGGGTTTAATATGGGAGAAATTATTTCAAAAACTTCTCATAAAGAATATAATCATAAGAAAAATATTGTTGACAGCGTGGATAAGCTGAATTCACTTGTTGAAAAGCTCAATAACTGTTCAATATTCTCAATAGACGTTGAAACAACGGGAATTAATCCGCTTGAATGCGATTTAGTAGGTATTTCAATTGCAATTTCAAAACAGATTCAAACAAAAAATAACAGAGTTAAAATATTTGAAAATGAAGATGATTTAGTGGAATCATTTTATATTCCTGTTTTCCATCAAGTTGGTCAGCAATTGGATTTAGAAATAGTTAAAGAGAAACTCTCACCTGTTTTAGCGGATGAAAAAATAGCGAAGACGCTTCAAAATGCTAAATTTGACTACCATGTGTTAAAGCATCACGGAATGCCTTTAAAAAATATTATTTTTGATACCATGCTTGCAAGCTACATAAAAGATTCTTCCCGTAAACACGGTTTAAAACAGCAGGCAAGCGATTATCTTGATTATATGATGGTAGAGTATGAGCAGCTGCTGAAAAACAGTTCGGCATCTTTTACTATTGAAACCGTTCCGATTGAAGATGCGGCTTCTTATGCTTGTGATGACGCTTTTGCCACTCTGCTTTTAACTAAATACTGGCAGGAAAACCTTGATGAAAAAGAACTTGATCTCTTATATAATATTGAAGTTCCGCTTTGTATTGTGCTTGCAATAATGGAGGAAAACGGGGCTCATATTGATATTAACTGTTTAATCGCTATTGAATCCGAAATTAACGAAAAACTTGATGTAATTGAATCTAAAATATATGATGAGGCCGGAGAAAAATTCAATATCAACTCTCCAAAACAAGTTGGAGATATATTGTTTGGTAAATTAAACCTTAAGGCAAAAGGTATGAAATCTAAAACAGGGTTTTCTACAAGCGCAAAAGTGTTGGAAACTCTGGCGGAAGAACATGAAATTGCAAGAGATATACTTGAACAAAGACATTTAGCCAAACTAAAAAGCACTTATGTTGAAACTCTGCCCGAATTAAGAAGTCCTTTTGACGGTAGAATACATACAAGTTTTAATCAGACAATTACAACTACGGGAAGATTATCGTCCTCAAACCCTAATTTACAGAATATCCCGACAAGAACAAAACTGGGTAACAGGATAAGAGGTGCTTTTACAGCTGAAAAAGAAGAAAATGTTATTGTCTCAGCAGATTATTCTCAAATTGAATTACGGCTTTTAGCCCATATCTCACGAGATGATAATCTGATAGAGGCTTTTTGTAATGATGAAGATATTCATACAGCTACGGCAAGTAAGGTTTTTGGCGTTAGTGCGCAAGAAGTTACCAAAGAAATGCGCTCAAGAGCTAAAGCGGTTAATTTTGGTATAGTTTACGGTCAATCAAGATATGGGCTTGCTTCAAGTCTCGGTATCAGCCCTTATGAAGCTCAGGACTTTATTGACAGGTATTTTAAAACATATCCCGATGTTAAAAATTATATGGATGATATTGTAAAATTTGCTTATGCACACGGTTACGTCGAAACGATGTGGGGCAGAAAGCGTTATTTAAGCTCCGGATTATTAAGCACTAATTCAAAAATCCAGGAAGCGGCGCAAAGAGCTGCAATTAATGCACCCATACAGGGAAGCGCCGCTGATGTTATGAAACTTGCCATGGTTAATCTTCAAAATGACTTTATAAAAAATAACATTAATTCTAAAATAATCATCCAAGTGCATGATGAACTTGTTATTGAAACGGTTAATACTGAATTAGATGAGGTAGTATTATTGGTAAAAAAAGCGATGGAACTCAATCAACCCTTTTTGGTTCCCTTAAAGGTTGATATATATAAAGGTAGTTCTTGGATGGAGATTTAATGAAAAAATTAGCACTAATTTTAATTATATATTTAACATTTATTAATGACGGAGCGGTTTTTGCGGACAGTATTGTTAACACATCAAATCAGGTAAAAGTTTTCCCTTCTTCCAATGATTTTGCTAAAACTTATAAAACTACTTCCGAAAATTTACTATATTTACTGCTTTCAGCGCTAAATGAACATAATTATTCAATTGAAGAAATTCAATTTAAAACCGGAAGTGTGTTATTTAAGGCATATACTAAAGAATTTATCGCTTCTGTTTGTTCAAAAGATGGATTCAACTCGTTTATAAAAATTATCCCTGCAGATAATAATTATAATTTTTCACCGGCTTTAATTCAAAGGCTTCATAACTATATTGAGCAAAATAACTCTATAAATTATCAAAAAGTATTATAGTTTTATACAACCTCTCCTATTTTATGAACTCTTATAGTATTAATTGTACCTGACATTAATTTGGGAGCTGAATTAACTATTACAATATCATCGCCTTTGTTAAATTTTGCTCTTTGTGTTAAAAGTTTATCAATTTTTTTGAACATTGCTTCATCAAGTAAACAATTGCAGTTCTTATCAACATAAGTGTAAACACCCCAAAAAATACTTAATTTCCTTGCAATTTCTTCTTTTGTTGTTACAACTATAATTGGTGCTTTAGGCTTTAATTTAGAAATAATAGGAGGAGTGTAGCCTTTATCTGTAAATATTAATATTCCTTTTGCTTTTATTTTCTTTGCAATATTTACTGCACTGCTTGCAATAGCCTGTGATGTTGCATTTAATTCCGCTATAAGTTCAACATCTAAATCTGTCATTATAAACTGACTTTCTTCAACTGATTTAGAAATTAAATTCATCATTCTGACGGCTTCAACAGGATAGTTTCCTGAAGCTGTTTCAGCAGAAAGCATTATAGCATCGGTTCTGTCTATAATCGCATTAGCTACGTCGCTGGCTTCCGCTCTTGTCGGAATGGGTTCTTCTATCATTGATTCAAGCATTTGTGTTGCTACAATGCAGGGTTTTTTATGAATATTGGTTAGCCTGATTATCTTTTTTTGTGCAATAGGAACTTCCTGAGGGGACATTTCAATTCCCAAATCACCTCTTGCTACCATAATTCCGTCTGCTGCTATAATTATTTCTTCAAGATTTTCAAGAGCCTGAGGTTTTTCTATTTTCGCTATAATAGGTATTTCAACATCGCCGAATGCTTTAGCATAATATTTTGCACATTTTACATCTTCTGCTGTCCTTACAAAGGATAGTGCTATATAATCGACTTTTTGTTCAACGGCAAATTTAATAAAGTCCTTATCCCTTGTCGTAACAGCTTCAAGGCTGGACTGAATCCCCGGTATATTTATTCCTTTTCTGGGTTTTATTATATTTCCGTATTCAACTTTAGCGTATACTTTTTCTCCTTCTGTTTTTATAACTCTAAGTCCTATTTTACCGTCATCAAGAAGGATTTTTTCTCCTATTGTTGCATCTTTTGCAATTCCTTCGTAGTCGACAGGTATTATTCCGTTTTTTTCTTCTTTTGTATGCTGTAGAATTATTTCCTGTCCTATTGTTATTTCTATCGGTTCTTTTATTTGACCTACTCTTATTTTGGGACCTTGCAGGTCTATTAAAATAGGAATGTTTCTGTTAAATTCATTTGCAATTTGTCTTATTATACTTATTTTTTCTGCATGTTCTTCTTTTGTTCCGTGAGAGGTATTAATTCTGAACATTGTTACGCCTGAAAGTGCAAGTTCTTTTATTTTTTCATAGCTGCTGCTGGAGGGTCCAAGTGTAGCTACTATTTTTGTTTTTGCTCTGTATTCTTCCATTTATTATCCTTTATTTAGCTGCGGAATATGTATTGCCATATTATCAAGTGCCAGTATACTTTCATATATCCCTTCAGAATAGGTGGGGTGTGCAAAAATTGTATTATGAATAGTTTCAACTGAAAGATTATTTGACATAACTATTGCAATTTGATGTATCAAAGAACTTGCTTCTTCAGATATAATATGTGCTCCGAGGATTTTATCCTTATTTGAGAGAATTTTTATAAATCCTTCTATATTATCATCAGCATAAGCTTTACCGAGCGCAGCAACAGGAAAAAATGATTTTTTGTAATTTATATTTTCTTTTATTAATTCCTGTTCTGTTTTTCCTATCCAAGCTATTTCAGGTGAACCGTATATAACCGCTGGTACTGTTTCCATATTAAATTTAGGTTCTTTTTTATAAATAATATAGTCAATTAATTCTTCCGCCTGCTTCATTGCACTATGTGCAAGCATTGAGATTCCGTTTACATCTCCTATTGCATATATGTTATCAATGTTTGTTTTAAAGTTTGAATCAACACTTACCCTGCGTTCTATTTTAAGTTCTTTTGACATACTGCCAAAATTAGTTTCAATCCTTCTTCCTGCGCCTAATAATATATTTTCCGCTTCAATTTCTTTTGAGTTTGATAATTTTATTTTATTTCCTTGAATTTCTTCTATTGTAGTTGACGTGTAAAATTCTATGCGGTTTCTTTTAAAAATTCTTGAAATCCTCTCTGAAACTTCATTATCAGATGACGGAAGCAATTTATCCATAAGTTCTATTATGTATACTTTTACTTTTAATGCAGAGAATATTCTTGCCCATTCAATGCCGATAGCTCCCGAACCAACTATAGCAATACTTTGGGGAAGAGTTGTCATGTTTAATATATCGTCTGACGTAAGTACATAATTATCATTATAATTTCCGTTAAACTTTATTCTGTTTGGCTTTGAACCTGCTGCTATTACTATATTTTTTACTTCATAACTTTCATTATTTGCTTTAATTATATTTTTATCTTCAATCTCAGCTTTTGCTTCAACTACTGTTATACCGTAATTCTTTATTAAATTTGTAAGAGATTTTCTTATTTTCTCCGAAACAGTCTTTTGTCTTTCCTGTATTTTTTCAAAATTAAAAGATATATTTTCTGCTTCAACCCCGTATTTTGAAGCATTTGAGATATCCTGAAAAATTTTACACGAATGTAAAATGGTCTTAGTCGGTATACATCCTCGATTTAAACAGGTTCCCCCTATTAAATCTTTTTCAAATAATACAACTTTTAATCCCTTTTGGCTTGCTCTTATTGCTGCAGCGTATCCCGCTGGCCCTGCTCCTATTATCCCTATATCAAACATAAAATCCTCTTTTTTATAATTATACTATATAGATTATCATTAAAACTTAAAAATAAAAACCATTGATTTTATTGAATTATAGCCATATTCTTTTAAATAAATTTTAAGAAATGTTACAAAAATGAAAAAATTTTGAACTAAAAACTAAAGTTTAAATTTAAATATGCCGATAAGTTTTTTTGTAAGGTTTGGTAAACCGATTAAGAGATAGTAAATAGTTGTTCTAAAAGGATTCCCTGTTATGAGATTGAGTAAGATAGTTGTGCTTTTTAGCGCATTAGTTTTGATGGCTTTTAATGCCGCATTTGCCGGTGATTTCACTGCAAATACTAAACAAGAAGTTTTAACCGCTGCTTTAAACAGATTAGAAGCAATGAATAATACACAGGTTATAAATGTTATAAAAGGTCAAAATTCTACAAATAAACCTATTAAAATAATGTTTAGAGACTTGGCAGTAATGGGTTATGGTACTTGTGAAGCAGTTACAGCAAAAACATCTGACGGAAGATTGGTTATTTTAATCAGTTCTAACTACAAAACAGCTCCTGTTGAAGCAGTTGCTTGTTTAATCGCTCACGAAAGTGTTCACCACGAAAATACTAAAACTTATGAAGAAGAAGTTAGAGCTTGGAATACTGAAGTTAAAACCTGGGTTGCTTTTACAAGTGTTAATCCTTCGTTAAAACAAAATGATTCTAAATTAGTTAAAAGATTAAACTACTTATCAAAATTATATACTAAAGACGGTAATCAAATGACTTCAATAGCTAACTTAATAGCTTCTAATCCCGCATATTCTTCATTAAAAAGATCTTAAGGTAATGTTTTTATACTCATAACACAGTCCTTACAATTGAATTCAACAAGGTATTCCTTGTTGAATTCGTCTATTAGACGAAATGGTTCCGTGTATTTTTTTATCGGCATTTGTTTATGACATAGTCCGAGTTGGTTTTTTATACAGTATTTTGATATCATAATTGTTCTATTGTTAAAAGTTTTTTGACTTTCAAGTGCATATTCTTTTACTTTTGCACCTCTTTTTTCATAAAAGTTTTTTGCTTTTTCGTTAAATATGTTTGTTTTGTAATCTAGTATGTTTTCAGGATATTGAGCAATTTTAAAGTTATTTTCTCTTGTTTCATATTTGTAATTTTTTCTTCTTATTTTTCTTATTTTTTCAATTAAAATTCTTCTTATCTCATTTATTTTAGATACTTTTATAAACGGAATATTTTGAATATTAATATCTGTTTTTTCAATTTCAAATTCACTTGTGCCTGATTTTGCAAGCTGTATTTTTAATGTATTTATGGCTTTTTCTTTATTTATAGCTTTTTCATAATTTTTTGAAATTATGTGGCATGCACAGTTTTTTTCTTCATCGATTAATAAAAACATATAACCAGTATTTAGTTCTTTTGCTTTTAAGGTTAAGGGAATTTTCCTTTTTATTTCACAGTTTTGTAATTGATTATCAAATTCTTTATTATAATTTCTGTATATTTTTAAGTTGGGTTTTATTCCTTTTATTTCTGCAGGATAAACTGTGTTCCCTTCAGTTTTATTAACATAAGTACCTGTTAAAATTTTATTTTCATCAAAAAAGCAGATGCCGTCACCATTATTTAATATATCTGTATTTAGAGTAAAATAATTTTTCTTTACGCTTTGGACAATGCCTATGAATTCTCCGATTGATTTTGAATAATTTACGGTTGCTAAATCCTTTTTATTATTATTAATATTAAATTCCGTGAAACCTCTGTTAAAGGTTTTATAAGGGTTTGGTTCAAAATCGAAATAACTTATTCCTTGAGAAGAACGCTTTAAGTTGTTTGAATCAAGAATATTATCTAAAAGCTGTCTATAATATGCTGTTGTATTTATTACATAAGCTTCATTTTTAAGCCTGCCTTCTATTTTAAATGAAGTAATTCCTGCTTTAATCAGTTCATCTATATAATTAGAAAGATTTAAATCCTTTAAACTTAATATATATTTGTTTCTGATGATGAATTTACCGTCCGAATCTTTTAGTGAATATTGTTTGCGGCAAGGCTGAGCGCATTCTCCTCTGTTGGCACTCCTTGAACCTATTACATGACTTAAATAACATTGCCCGCTATATGATACGCATAGTGCGCCATGTATAAAACATTCAAGTTCTATTGTTGTATTTTGTCTGATTTCTCTTATTTCTTTTAATGTTATTTCTCTTGGCAATATCACACGTTTAAATCCTGTTGTTTCAAGGAATTTTATTTTTTCAACGGTAGTATTATTGCATTGAGTACTTGCTATTATGGGAATAGGCGGGATATCAAGTTCTAATATTCCCATATCCTGAATTATTATCCCGTCTGCTTTTATTCTGTATAAACGATTTATAAGTTTTTCTATTTTTTTTAATTCTTCATCTTTTAAAATAGTATTTAAAGTAATATAAACTTTTACTCTGTAAGAATGAGCAAATTCAATCAGCTCAATAATATCTTCCAAAGAATTACCGGCTTGGATTCTTGCTCCGTACTTTGAATATCCGATATATATTGCGTCAGCTCCTGTTAATATTGCTTTTTTTGCAATATCTTTATTATTTGCGGGAACAAGAAGTTCAAATTTTAATTTGTTCGAGTTTGTTTTTAATTCCCTGTCTGATTTCAAGCGCATCTACCCCTAATTTACTTAATGCTTTCATTGCAACCGAATCGGGCTGATTGCATATTGCCATTAACAAATCATCTGCCGTTGTTTTTGTTTTATTTTGTGATTTTGCTATATTCCAAGCATCTTCAAGTATTAATTTAGCTCGCTGGCTGAATGTAATTTCATTTGAAGTGTAATCTTCACATACTCCTATTAATTCTTCTATAGTATCTCTTGCATCTTTGACTATGACACCTAAATCACGCAATACTTCTGCCGCAATAGAATTAGATTCAAGTACAATACCCAGAAGTATTAACTCGCTGCCTACAACGCAGTTCCCTATTCTTCTTGCCTCTTGTTTTGCCAATCTCAATATATATAATGTTTCATTTTTTTGTTTTTCCAAAGGCTGCATTATTCTTTCTTCAAGCAGATATTCATTTACATTCATCTCTTTTAGAATATTATACGCTATACCTTTTTTAGATTTTAAAAGTCCCAAAATTATGTGTTCCGGCAGAATTGAAGCATTTCCGGATTCTCTTACTATATCAAGTGCCGTCATTAATGTTTTTAGAGCATTTGGCGTAAATATTATTTGTTTATCTCCAAATTCTGCCTGACGAGAAGATATTTCTTTTAACTTATCCGAAAAGCTTGAAGCAGTAATGCCGAAGCCGGCAAGTATTTTTGATGCTTCCGATTCATTATCCTCCAATATTGACTGCATTATTTGTTCAGTCCCTAAAATCTCATATTGCGAAGTTGACAATTTTGCTATTGCTCTGTCAAATATCTTTGCTGAATCAGCACTTTCTATTAATGATATTATGCTGTCATTTCTGTCATTTCTTCTTCTCTTTTCAATGATTTCAGGATGTTTTACTTTCTTTGGTTTGTTGGCTGAAAGAATGTTATAAAACATTTCTTTCATTTTATCTACTTCAATACCTTTTTCTTTTAAAACATTTTTTAATTCCAATTTTGGGCATTCCCATATAGCAAGAAATATATGCTCGGGTTTTACGTAGGAATTACCTAAAATCTTTGCTATATCAAGAGTTTTGGTAAATATTTCTTTTGAAGAATCAGAAAAAACAACAAATTCTACGGGCTTAATTACCGCACGTTTATTTAAAAGCTTTTCTATATCCTTTTTTAATTCTTCAATTTTAATTTTATATAAAGATAATGTTTTTACAATTATACTGTTTGTGTCATTTAACAGCGCCAATAGTAAGTGTTCGGGGTATATTTTTTCATGATTATACTCTATTGCATATATTTGGGCGGATTTAACGGTTTCTATTGCTTTTTCTGTAAATTTCTCAAACACTGTTATTTTCCTTTAACAAACACATTTTATATTCTATCACATAAGAGTATATTTGTAATCTATACTTCAAGAGATTTTTCAGTTAAGGGCTGAGAAATCATTATTCCTTCACCGCCTATAAAGTTAACTTGCTTTCCGTTTAAATATAAATATATTTTTTTATTTTGCGTACAGTTAACGGAGGTTTTAATAAGCTGCATCATCCTTGAATAAATACTATCCGTGCCTCCTCCGAGTTCAAAATCCGAGCTTAAATTTATTATTATCTTATTTCCGGTTTGTTTTATGCTTATTAATTTTGTGTTTTGAGGAATTTCACTATATATTCCGGATGCCTTTTCTACTATATTAGGACCTTTTAGCAGTTCTTTTATTGCAAATTCCAATTTATTTTCGTCTTTTGGAATTTCTCTTTTTACTCTTTTATATATTCCGTTTGAATCTGAATCTAAACCGAGGAAATATACCCAGATATATTCTTTTTCTTCCTGCTGTTTAGGTGGCTGTTCATCTTTTATTATTTCACTTTGAACCTTGACTTCTTCTTGCTTTACAGTTTCTGTTATTTTATTTTTCAGTTCTATTTTTGGCAGATTTGTTAATAAATTATCCATTTTTATTCCGAATTTATCTTTTATGAATAAAAATGTAAGTATTACTAATATAACTATTATTATTTTTGAAAAATTACTCATTATCCACCATCACATATTCTTATTAATTATAAAAACACCCTCAGCATGTATTTCATTATCTATTATTTTAACATTTGTCAGGTATATTTTACAGTATTTTGTATTAATTGAATTTATACCGTATACAATTGGATTTATTTTATCGGTCAATTTGCTTAATATATTGTCATTTATTATATTACTTTTGGAATTAATATTAATATTCTTTAATACCAATTTATTATTTTCAATTTCCGCTAATGCGCTAAATTTTATTTTAAACTCTCCAAGTATCGTTTTTATTGGTATTTCAAAGTATATTTTATTATCTTTTATAATCGTTGATGGAGTTTTTATTTCAAATAACGAATTCTTTTCTAATTCCCTTTGAAACTCATAAGAATTTATTACACTTTTTATATCATCATTTGTTATTTTACTTTTAAATTTAAACGGTAAATCTACGGGATAATAAATTCTATTTTTTTTATAAATAATTTTATTATATGGACAAATAGTTTGAGCGTAAAAATCACTCATAAATAATGCTCTAATTCTGCTGCTTTGCAGAGTTAATGATTTAAATTCCCCCTGTTTTAATCTTTTTATGGAAAATATTTCCGCTTGTGCTTTAAATTTTGAATTTAATTCATCTTTTAATTCTTTTTCGATAATTGTTTCAGCTATTTTTTTTGAAGCAAAATTAAGCCCCGTTAATTTATTAAACAGAGTCTCTTTTTCTATAATCTGCGTACTTTCCTTAGGGCATGTTATAGTGCAGTTTGAAGCTGATACTATACAGGCATGTACTATTATTATTAATAAAATTAATATTTTTTTTATCATACAAATACCTTTTTTGGTTGAATATATTTATTATTATAAACGGCAAGAGCAATTATATTTTGGTCTTTTATAAGCAATAAATTGCCTTCTTCTAATTCTGTTCTGTTGTTGAATTTATTACCGTTTATAATTTTATTATATTCCTCTTCATTAATTTCATATTTATTCACAGGCAAAATATCATAAGGATTTATCAAATTATCTTCGATATCTTGAAGTGTAAGGTCTTCTCTTAAACAAAGAGAATTATTTATGGAAAATCCCGAAGATACGGTTCTTTCAAGTTCACACATTACAGCACCCGCTTTAAGTATTTCTCCTATATCATTAACTATTGTTCTAATATATGTGCCTTTTGAACACCCTATTTCAAGTTTTAAAATTTGTTTGTCGTAATCAAAATCAACTATATTATTTTTAAAAATTATAACTTCTCTTGATGGAATATTTTCAGGGATTTTTCCGTTTCTTGCAAGGTCATAAAGCCTTTTACCATTATAATGAACAGCCGAAAAGGCAGGAGGAATTTGTGTTATTTTGCCTTGAAATAAAGGAATTACATTTTTAATTTCATCTAATGTAATTTTTCTGAATCGCGTTTCTGTTATTTGTCCTTGAATATCAAAGGTATCCGAAATTTTGCCAAATTGCATTACAGCTTTATATTCTTTATCTTGAGGAAGATAATCAATAAGCTTAGCGGCTTTACCTATAGCTATAGGTAAAACACCTGACGCCAAAGGGTCTAAAGTGCCTCCATGTCCTACCTGCTTTATTCCTGTTATCTTGCGCAAAATTGATATAACTTTATGTGAAGTTATTCCTGAGGGTTTATTTATATTTAAAAACCCAAACATTATATTTAAATCTCGCCTCTTGAAATTTTATTTATAAGCTGAGTTACATTAGAACCTCTTTCAAGAGAATTATCGGGAATAAATCTGAGTTCCGGAGTAAGCCTTAATCTTATACGTTTTCCCACTTCATATCTTATTTTAGAAGTATTTTCATTTATTGCTTTAATGGTTTCTTCTTTTTCTGAGTCAGAGGCAAATACGGAGTAATACACTTTTGCGTAGGAATTATCATGTGAAATTTCAATATCGGTAATGGAAATAACACCATGTATTCTGGAATCTTTTAATTCCTTTTGAATAATATCAGCTATTTCTTTCATTAAAGTTTTTCTTACACGTTCATTTCTTAAAGACATAATTTCTCCGTATATTAGACTAATACTTGTCTTTCAATTTCTTCTGTAGTAGTAACTTTTATAATGTCGCCTTCTTGAATGTCATTAAATTTATCAAATGATATACCGCATTCAAAACCTTGAGCTACTTCCTTAACATCGTCTTTGAATCTCTTTAATTGGTCAATTTGTCCCTTAAAGATTTCTACTCCGTTTCTTAATACTGATGCTGTTTTATTTCTTACAACTTTACCGGAAGTTATATAACATCCTGCGATTTTGGTAGATTTACCTATAGTGAATACTTGTCTTACTTCTGCACTGCCAAGTTCTACTTCTTTTATTTCCGGTTTAAGCAGGTTCAGCATTGTCTGTTCTAAATCTTCAAGTACCTGATAAATAATATTATATTTTTTTATCATAACCCCATGTTTTTCGGCAGCAATTTGGGCATTTGTATCTTCTTTAACCGTGAATCCCAAAATAATAGCATTACTTGCGCTTGCCAGCATAACATCAGCTTCTGATATATCACCTACACCTACGTGTACAATTTTTGTTATTATTTCTTTTGATTCTAATTGAGATACACCTTGAGAAACAGCTTCAGCGGCACCATGAGTATTTGCTTTTATAATCAGATTTAAATGTTTTATGTTTTCTTCGGAATCTCCAACCTGTTCATTTCTGATATGAGCAGGTTTCATGCTGTCGAGTTTTGTATTTCTTTCTTTTTCTTTTCTTTCTTCAACAATAGTGCGCATAACTTTTTCATTTTCAACAGCTTCAAAAGTATCTCCGGCTTGAGGAACTTCCGTTAATCCCAGTATCTCAACGGGAGTTGAAGGACCTGCTTCTTTTATTCTTTCACCCGAGTCTGAAATTAATGCTCTTATTCTGCCTGATACACTTCCTACTACAAAGCAATCGCCTGTATGTAATGTACCGTTTTGAACCAGCAGAGTAGCAACCGGACCTTTGCCTTTATCAAGTTTTGCTTCTATTACAACACCTGTTGCCATTGCTGATTTATTTGCTCTTAAATTCTGTACTTCAGCTAATAGCAGGATATATTCTAACAGTTCATCTATACCTTTTCCCTGCAGTGCGCTTACTTTTACGCAGATAGTATCACCGCCCCATTCTTCGGGTACCAGTCCGTATTCGGTTAATTGCTGCATTATTTTATCGGGGTCGGCACTTATCGATTTTATTTACTGCTACAATTATAGGTACTTCTGCTGCCCTTGCATGGTTTATTGCTTCTATGGTCTGAGGCATAATACCGTCATCTGCCGCAACGACTAAAATGGCAATATCCGTTGCTTTTGCACCCCTTGCTCTCATCTCCGTGAAAGCTTCGTGCCCCGGAGTATCTATAAATACTATTTTCTTATCTTTGTTATCTTCTAAATATACCGTATATGCCCCGATTGATTGTGTTATTCCGCCGACTTCGGTTGCGACTATTTTATGTTTTGATGCTCGGATGGAATCCAAAAGCGTAGTTTTACCATGGTCAACGTGTCCCATAATACTTATTACCGGCGCTCTTGTTTCTAATAAAGACTCATCTACATTCTTTATGGCTTTTTCTTTTTCTTCTTTTTCAAGCTCTTGTTCTATATATTCGTTTAAATCTTCTTCCAATACTTCAAGCTCAAAACTTTCACAGATTTTTTTCTGTGTTTCTACTGAAATAATTTCATTTACTGTTGTTAATATACCTTGCATCATAAGATATTTAACTATTTCAGCAGGGGATTTACCTATCTTTTCCGCAAGTTCACCTACCGTAATAGGGGTATTAATTACAACTTGAGTTATTACTGCTGAATCATTTAAATCTTTGGATTTCTTTTTATGCTTTTGAGTCATTGTCTTTTCAAGACTAATTAACTCTTGTTCTTCTTCTTTATTTTTATATTGTTTTTTCTTTTCTTTAGGATTCTTTTTCTTATATTGTGAATTTGGTGCAGATTTCCCTTCATATATATCTTGAGAAATTATATGATGCTGGAGCGGTTTTTTATTAAACGGTCTTTCAGGTTTTTGTTCCGGTCTTTGTTTTTCTGCTTGAGGTTTTCTTTCAATTTTTTCATTTTGCCCCTTGCTAAAAGCAGGTTTTGCTATAGGTCTATTTTGATTTTCTCTGCCGGTTCTTTGCTGGGAAATTTCCGCTTGCTTTTGTTTGTTTGCTGCATATATTTCCTGACGGCGTTTTTGGCTGTTTCTGTTATTGTATTCCAATAATGAACGATACTGCGGTATTTCTTGTTTATTTTCTTCCTTTTTTGCTGTTTCTTCTTTATTTGTTTCTTTTTCTATATTCTCATGCTGTATTTTGGGGGTATGTTCTTCTTTTGCAACTTTAACTTCTTTTTCGGGTTTATTTTCTTTTTTTTCTTCTTTTACATCCGTTGTTTTTGATTTCTTTATAATAAATGCTTTTGGCTTTTTTGCAGTTTCCTGAGATTCCGGCGTTGAAAAAGAATTCTTTATTTTTTCTATTTGTGCAGGTGTCAAATTACTTGAATGCGATTTTACAGTTATATTTAATTTCGTATTCAAATATTCTATGAAATCTTTATTTGACATTTCATATTCTTTTGCAAGTTCGTATACTCTTTTATTTTCAATCGTCATTATTGTTTCCCGTTTTTTTTTAAACAACTATATAATAGTTGTAACACAATTTAGTTTTTAAGTACAGTGTAGAGTTTTTCTTTTATATTTTCACTAAGTTTACATTTTAAAGAATTTTCTATTTTTCTCTTTTTTAACGCAGTTTCAAGGCATTCTATATTTTTACATATATATACGGAACGTCCTTGGTATTCCATATTATTATTTATTTTTATTTCTTTTGTTTTATAATCTTTTGTTAATCTTATCAATTCATCTTTTGTCTTAATTGATTTACAGTTTATACATTGTCTTAAAAATTTTTTTTCTTTATTCAAATTCTTATTTCCTTATTTTCTTCTATATTAAGGTGATTATAAAGTTTTGCTTTAGCATTATTTAAAGTGGAAGCGGTGGATGTGTAAATATAATTTTTTTCATCCTCGCTTTCAAAGAAATCTTCATCCGAATCATCTATATTTTGAAATTTTGATTTGTTTACTGCTATTGTGTATGAATAATAATTATACATATTAATATAGTCATATTCATCGCTAAGACTTGAGTTTGCAGCACTTAATAATATATTTAGCAATTTATCATTAAGTAATGATAAAAAAACTTGCATATCATATTCTTGAAAACCGTTGTAAAATTCTAAAACATATATTGTGCCGTTGTGTATTTTTATTTTTAAACCTAATATTCCCGTATACATATCTGAAAATTTAGCTATATCATCTAACAGAGGATAGATTATTTTTTTCAAAATGTATAAAATTATTTCTTCCGATATTTTAGAAGTAGGTGATATTATGGATGTTAATCCGTTTTCTTCAGTTTTAGATAAATTTATTAATGGTCTTGCATTATATCCGTCTGTTATAAAATATAAAAATATTGGTTCTTCATCTATATAATTTTCTATGACTATTTTTTCATTATTATTCTCAAATAATTTTTGAATACCTGTTTTTGCTTTGGAAAATGAATTATATTTTGTCATCTCTCTGCCCGTAAGAGTAAAATCATTTTCCACTATTATCGGGAATTTTGCTTTTCTTATATAGTCTATAGCTAAATTTTCTCTGTCAAATATTCCGAATTTTGGAGTATTAATCCTAAGTTTATACATTATCTTTTTTGCAATACTGTTAAAACAAGTTATTTTTTCTGATTCTGAATACGGTGCAAAAATCAAAAAACCTTCTTTTTTAAATTCATCAGCTATTCCGTTTATTATGGCTAACTGTGAGGTAACTATTGTAAATTCAATACTGTTATATTTTACAAAATCCCTTATGGATTCAATATCATTTTCTCTAATATTTACCGCCGTATAAAATTCTTTTTCCGATGAATCTTGAGTAGTAATATAAATGTCATTTGATTCATCTTCAATTTTTAAGTACTTAGCTGTTAATTTAGCGTTAAGGTCTGAACCTGCAATTAAAATTTTCATATTTATTTTAAATCTTTTCTTAATTTAGCTGCACCTTTTAAATATATGTGGTTTATATCTGATTGTTCAATATCGGTATTTATAACAATAAGGATTCTAAGACACATTCTTAAGGAATTTTCAATATTCATTTCATTGAAACACATCATTGGTACATATTTCCAGTTAGAAAATGTTTCTCTTGCTATTTTAGCAGGGTAAACGCAATTTATATCGTCCGTGAAGGTAAAAATAACATGTGATATATCTTTATCTTCAAATTTATTGCTGTTTTTAATTTCAGAAATAAGCTCCGTAACAGCATTTTTAACTGCTTCAATTGAATTATTCTCTACTGTTATTGCGCCTCTTATACCTCTTTGATACATTTTATACTCCAAATTTCATACCTGCTTTTAATTTAGCTCCGTTTGCAAAATCATAAGCGGGCATTATACCTTTACTTTCCGGCTTTACTTTTGTAATTAATACTGAACCTGTCTGTAATTTTACGGTAATGCCTTCTTTTTTTATATCAGTTATTTCGCCTGAATCTATTTCATTTTTTTCCATATTTATTACTTTTGTTTCGGTAATTTTAATCATTTTTCCGTTAAAATAAGTAAAAGCAGTAGGAAAATCAACCATAGAGCGAACTTGATTGTGTATTTCTTCCGCCGTCTTTGTCCAATCAATTAAACCGTCTTGTTTTACAAATTTTTTAGCAATGCTAACTCCATTTTCACATTGTTTTTGCGGAACTAATTTACCTTCATATAAACCTTTTATTGTGGAACAAATTAAATCGGGTGATTTTTCGCTGATAATTTCTTTTAATTCAACATTTGTCATGTTTTGAGTTATTGAAATTTCATCTGTTTCACAAATGTCTCCCGCATCAAGAGCAAGAACGGTAAGCATTGTAGTTATGCCTGTTTTTGTGTCTCCGTTATATATACATCTTTGTATTGGATTTGCTCCTCTGTATTTTGGAAGCAGGGAAGCATGAAGGTTAATTGTTGAAAATTTAGGTATATCTAATACTTCCTGCGATAGAATTTGACCAAAAGCGAATGTTATAAAAAAATCAGGATTATATGATTTTAATTTATCAATCAATTTTTTATCACAGCTTATCTTTTCGGTTTGATAACAAGGAATACTATTTTGAATGGCACAAACTTTAACTGGAGGCGGAGTCAGTTTATTTCCTCTGCCTTTCGGTCTGTCTATTTGAGTAACTGCTGCACATACTTCAATATCTTCTGCTTCTATAAGTTTCTCAAGACTTTTTACGGCAATGTCAGGTGTTGCCATATATACAACTTTAATCAAATTATTTCTCCTCCTGTTGAGGGTTCTTTTGAATTTCTTCTTCAAGTTCCTTTTCATCAAGAAGATAATTAGAATCAACAGGACCAAGTCCTTTTTCTGTAAGAATTTTATCTGCTTCAAAACGGTTTCTGCAATGGTCAATAAACAAAATACCGTCTAAATGGTCAAATTCATGCTGTATTGCACGAGATAACAGTGAACCGTCTTTTGCTTCCAGTATAAATGGTCTTCCTTTTATATCAAGAGCTTTTACTTTTACATATTTATATCTTCTTACGTTTGTATAGGCTTCAGGGAAACTTAAACATCCTTCATAAGAATTTATTGCGCCTTCTTTTTTTAATATTTTAGGATTTATAAAAGTTATTGGATTCATAGTCTTTGGGTCTGTTCCAACATCAATAACGAATACTCTTAAATTTTCGCCTATTTGAGGTGCTGCAAGCCCTACTCCGTTAAGAGCATATAAAGTGTCATATAAGTCTTCCACCAAAATCTGAATCTTTTTTGATATTTTATGTACTTCCTTTGATTTTTCTCTTAATGACGGAGTACCGTATTTAACTATTTTTTTTACTGCCATTATTTATTTCCTTCATCAAACTTAGCATGCCTGTTTAATATAATCATTACAGTAGATATTATAACAGCATACAAGAAGTATTTTGTAGTATCGGAGGCAGCAATATAAGTAGCGAGCCATCCCGTTAATATTGAAAAAATAACAAGCACAAGTACTGCTTTATTTTGAGATAATCCCAAATGAAGCAATTTATGGTGAATATGCTCTGAATCAGCTACAAACGGAGATTTCCCTTTCATTATTCTTCTGAGTGAAGAAAAAGTTATGTCCATAATAGGAACGGCAAGAATCAAAAGAGGAACGTACATTTTCCAATCGCTGCATTTCATTGAGTACATAACAGATAATGCCGAAAGCAAGAATCCTGCAAATAAAGCTCCCGAATCTCCCATAAATATTTTTGCGGGATGGAAGTTATATGTTAAAAATCCGAGCATGGAGCCTGCAAGTATAAAAGCTACGAGTGTTGAAACGCTATCGGAGGGAATTAATGCAGCAGAGATTAAACCTATTGCCGCACAGCTTATTGTAATTACAGAACCGGCTAAACCGTCTACTCCGTCTATAAAATTTACGGCATTACTTATGCCTGCTATCCAGCCGATTGTAAGGATATATGATAATATCGGATGTATTTGTGTCATACCGATAAACGGGATATATAATGCTGTAATTTTAACTCCCAGACAATATACTATTGTTGCTATTGAAATTTGAATCACAAATTTAAATTTTGCATTTAAAGCATATATATCATCTACGAGTCCTAATAAAAACATTAAAGAACTGCCTAACAGCAGTCCCGATAACAATGAACGGTAAGGATAATAACTTAATATTATTAAAGCAAAAAAAGATATTATTGTACAAATCCAAATAGCAACACCGCCCAGCCTCGGAATCGGATGAGAATGGATTTTCCTTTCATTTGGTTCATCCAGTAATCCCTGCTTTTCTGAAAATGAAATTACCATTGGAACCAAAAACAATCCTGTTATAAACGCTATAACAGCACCTATTATATGAGCTTCCGATAATTGCAATATTGTCATAATTAATCCTTATATAGAGAGTGCTTCTCACAAAGCTTTAATGATCTTTGTCTTAACTCTTTAATTTTTTCAGAATCGTTTACGTCAGACAATTTAACAGCTTCTGCTATAATTTTACCGATTTCTTTCATATCTTCTTCTTTAAAGCCTCTTGTTGTAACGGCAGGAGAACCTAATCTTACTCCTGAAGTTATAAAAGGACTTTGAGGGTCATTCGGTACCGTATTTTTATTGGCTGTAATACCTACAAGCTCCAATAAATTTGCAACATCTTTACCTGTCTTATTTGTTTTTCTTAAGTCAAGTGTCATAAGGTGGTTTTCCGTTCCGCCGCCTACTATATCAAGACCTTCTTCCATAAGTGAGTTTGCAAGTGCTTTAGCGTTTAATACAACTTGTTTCGCATACTGTTTAAAGTCCTCAGACAGAGCTTCTTTTAATGCAATTGCTTTGGCTGCAATGATATGTTCCAACGGCCCGCCTTGAATCCCCGGAAATACAGCCTTATCTATACCTTGGGCATGCTTTTCTTTACACATAATTATTCCGCCTCTTGGACCTCTTAATGTTTTATGAGTTGTTGTTGTAACAAAATCGGCATAAGGAAAAGGACTCGGGTGCTCACCCGTTGCAACAAGCGCCGC
>CANQCO010000031.1 GCA_947589705.1 Candidatus Gastranaerophilales bacterium | reverse complement strand
TTAATTTACTTTTATACTAACATATAAATAAACTTTTACAAAGTTCATGCAGCTTGCAATTTCTCAATTCTTCTGAAAATAACTTGACATTCTTCATTGTCTAAAATATTAAATATATTGTGGAGCGGTTCGGAAATCAAACCACTGCCCGCCCCATTTTTAACTTTTTCCAAGAACTATTTTTAATGAGAAAGAATCTTTTTTAAATTCATTTTCAGTCATATAGTTTTACTCATTTCTAATTAAATAAAAAAGGTTCCTATGGGAAAACTATTCAATTTTTATAGAATCTGTTATAGTTACCTTGTTCTTTTTGTGTATTTTGTCTTTAGATTTTGTTGGATGAAAACCTAACAAATTCAAAGAACCGAGTTTAATTTGTTGCCAAAGATGTGACAAAACCAAGCATAAATCAATTTCAATATATTAAATGAAAGGTTGCGACACTCGATTATATTTGTCTTTATAGAAAGAAGAATTTTGAAAACTTGAAAAAATTGTTGCAGATAAATTGCGGTCAATGGTAATAAATCTTGAGTTTTAAAGTAAATTATTCTCTTATTAGTTAGGATTATCTTGATTATGTATTGACATAATCAAGTTTTATGAAATAATTTTTATATGAACTGTAGTAATTTTACATGGGGCGGTAAGAGAGAAATGGCTGGGAGAAAAAAAACCTGCCTTAAAAAAATACCGTTTAACAGAAGAATAAACGAAAATATTTTAAATATTCTGCGAGATTATGCTAAAAGGCATGATATTACGGAAACAGAAGCACTTGAAAGTGCAATTTTATTACAAACAAACATGGAAAAGTTAAAAGGAGATAATATTATGAAAATTTGTATTCCAACGAGTGAAGGCAGATTGTGCGGACATTTTGGACATTGCGATTCATTTACAATTGCAGAAATTAATCCAAATACCAAAGAAATAATAAATATTGAAGAAAAAATACCGGAAGAAGGAATTTCTTGCCACAGTACAAATTGGATAGCACAGCAAGGTGTCAGTAAAGTTTTGGCAGGCGGAATGGGTGCAAGACCAATGATGTCATTTATGCAAAATGGTATTGAAGTTGTTGCGGGCTGTCCTGAGCTGCCTATAAGAGATATATTAGAAAAGTACCTTTCAAATTCACTTGAATCAGGCGAAAATACTTGTGGTGGTGAAGGAAGCGATCATCATCACTGTCATCATCACACAGAGGGGCATAATTGTAAAGGTTAAAACTTATTTTTCATTTTGACAATGAGGTCTTAGTATTTTAATGAATATCAAATTATTAAAAATTAAAAAATTCGAAAGATATTTATTTGCAGGGATTTTAACTGTTTTAATGTTCTTATCTGCACAGTGGACTGGACATAAAGAAATAATTTTCCCGGAGATTCTTGCAATATTAACAGGTGCTTGGATTGCGAAAAGACAGCCGTGGAATACAAATAAATTCAGAATTTGGATATTGACAACACTCTCAGCATTGATTGGTGTTCTTTTAGTTAAATATTTACCGTTAGGAATTTATTATAAAGTAATATTTTCATTTCTGTTCACGGCTCTTTCTCTTGTTTTATTTAAAACAACTTTTATCCCTGCAATACCTGCAGGAATTTTCCCTATTTTTATGAATGTAACAACACTTATTTATCCTTTAGCTGTAGGTATTATGGTTTTTTTTATAGTTATTGGACAATATTTACTTGAAAAGTATCATTACAGACATAAGGATAAATATCTGCCTCAAAAAATAAATCAAAAAATAATGTTTAAACATTGGACTAAACTGTTTTTTATTTTTTCTATAGTTTCAGTTTATCCTTTGTTTAACGGCTTTTTATTTTGGTTGTCACCGCCTGTTGTTGTTACATTTGCAGAATTATCTAACCCTATGAGTCCTAATCGTAATAAGTTATTAAAAATATGGGGGATAATGACTATTGGTGCCGTAATCGGAACTATATTCAGATTTGAATTAAATATTTATCTGAATTTACCGCTTGTTGTATCTGCAATATTTGCTTGTTTATTTATGTTCTTTGTTTATAATAAAACAAAAATATTATATCCTCCGTCATCAGGTGCATTATTAATGCCAATGATATTGAAGCCGCAGGAAGTTTTATTGTATCCTGTTGAAGTCGCATTAGGATTAGCAATATTAATTATTTTTGCAAAATACTTGTTTAGTAATAATTTAATCCGGTGTCGCACTTTACCGCCGACTGTCTTTAAATTACTTTAGCTCAAGCCTGCCATTTGTTCACCTTCGGCTTCCCTCATTTCGGCTCTCGCTAACCGGATTATCCGTACGTAATTTCGCTTATCGCTGCCTTTCAAGTGCTCACCTTTTAAAGTTGTCATTCAAAAATTTAAGAAATAGTTATATACTAAAGTTTTATATTTTTTTGCCGATATATAAACTGAAGGAAAATTATAACTATGAATCTTGATTCTTTAAAAATTGAATTTATTCAATATCTTGAAGATAAGGGTGAAGTTTCCGCTGATGAAAAACTTTCACCTCTTGATGTTAGTATTTTTACCTATTCTTCTTTGTTTAAAGACTTTCTTCAAGAAGAAGGAATTATTGATATAACTATGGCTTCAGAAAGCTTATTTGATATTTTGAAGATGAATATTGATGAAAATGGCAAGATTGTTGAAGGTGAATTTCAACAACAATCTGAAGATGGTGATATTGTAGATGAATCTCAAGATAATATTCCTGATGAAGAATCACAACAGCAAAGTTTATTTACACAAATTTTTAATGAATTGGTAGATGATAATGACTTTTTTGATACTTTGGATGGGGATAATGATGGAAAGATATCACAAGAAGATAAAAACCAATTTTTTAATACTATAAAAAATCTTGATGGGAATGATGAAGATATTTCCATAAGTGATTTGTTGGATGCGTCGGGTTTAATAAGTGAAAATAAATTTGATGAGTTAACGGATACTACTGATACTACTGATACTACAGAAGAACAAACTGATAATGATATAACTGAAAATACTGAAAATACACAAAGTACACAAAATATCAAACCTAAATCTACTCAGGTTTCAAATTATTCTGCACCTAAGGGTAATTATGGTAGTGCCAATATGCCTAATAATGCTTCTCAGCCTAAAGAAAAAGAAAAATCCTTAGAAAATATGTCAAAACCGGAACTTGAAACTGAGTTAGAAAGTGCGAAATCGTCTTTGCAAGAAAAAGAAGGGCTGTTAGCTTCTTATACGGATGATTCCGCACCTGAATTGGTTTCTTTAAAAGAAACAGTGGAACAGAACTATGAAGCTTATAAAACTCAACTGGATTTAGTTGATACAGAGCTTGCTGAACAAATGGAGGAAATTGAAACAGCTATTTCAGAAAAAGAAAATGAAATAGCAACTCAAGAACAGGTAATTACAAAACAGGAGGTTGAATACTTAGAAGCCTCCAATAATTACGAATCAGCCACACAAAAAGTAGCGTCTTTAGAGCAGTTAGTAAGTGATTTGTCGAATATTAATAAAAGCGGATTATCGCAGGAACAAATATCTGAGATTGATAGTAAACTTGCAAATGCCCAAGAACAACTCAATACTGCTAAAAATGAGCAAAGTGAAGCATTAAGTAATAAAAGTGCTAAATATGATTCATTAAATACTGCCAAAGAAAAACTTAAAGAGTTAAAACAAGGTGAAAACGGTTTACAATCTTTAAATGAAAGTAAACAGGATTTAGAAAATACTATCAATGAAAAACATCCTCAAATAAAAGAACTTATGGAGGCATATAATAGTTCAAAATCAGATTATGCTTCACAAAAAGATTTACTGATAAAAAATGCTCAAGACGCAGTAATTTCTGCACAAAACAGAATTAATGAAGTTAATTCCGCTTTAAATAATGTTGAAAATAAAAAGACAACAAAAGAATTATCATTTAATACATTATTCTCTTCAGATGTTAAATATAATTATACATTTGTGAATGATGGCAATACAATACCATATTTATTAATAGGACCTGAAAATGCTGATCCTAATCAAGAACTTCCGGTATTAATGTATTTACATGGGTCAGGTGAAATCGGAAGTTATGGTGACGCAATGGTGAATGGCTCTAATCCTAATTTATTGCCTTATAACCTTTTAGCAAATGAAAATAATTATGAAAATTTCAACGGTTATATAATATGTCCGGTACTTGGCGGGCAATATGGAAATAACTGGAGTAATCCGAGTGCTGTAAATAATATCAGTAATTTATTGGATAATTTTTCTCAATCACATAAAATAAATGAAGATAAAGTAGCAATAGCAGGTCATAGTCTTGGTGCTGTTGGTGCTGAATATATCGGATATAACTTAAGCTCAAGATTTTGCAGTATTGGCGTATTAAGCGGTTATTCAAATTCAGCAGATGTTTCAAAATTGGATATACCTGTTTATGGTTTTGTCGGTGAATATGATGATCCAAACAGTTATAACTATATGGTAGGAACATTTGCCAACCGAGTCGGTGATAATAATTTATATGTACAAAAAAATATAAATCACAGACAATTACCTAAATCTGTTTATAATATGGACGCTGACGGTAACGGACATTCCGATTTATTTGAAATGCTTTTTGGCGATAAGTAAAAATAGTGTATAATTATACTTATGGTCATTATAGAGAAAAAAGAAAAAAAGGCTGCTGCATTAGTATCAATAATTTCTAACACTTTAATTATTATACTAAAAGTAGTTGGTGGTATAATTTCAGGAAGTGTAAGTATTGTATCCGAGGCGATTCATTCATTTTCTGATTTTTTGGCGTCAATATTAACATTTTTTGCGGTTTCTCGCTCATCTGAACCTGCTGATAAAGATCATCCATTTGGACATGGTAAATATGAAGATATGTCAGGGTTTATCGAAGGCGGACTGATAATTTTTGCAGGCTTATTTATTATTTATGAAGCTGTTAAAAAGTGTTTTAGCTTTTCAGAATCTCAAATTGAACCTGATATCGGTATTTATATTATGTGTTTCGCTGTTATAGCTAATTTCTTTGTCAGTAAGTATTTATTTTATGTTGCAGGAAAATATGATTCAGTTTCTCTTTATTCTGATGCACAGCATTTAAAAGCTGATATTTATTCTTCCCTCGGTGTTTTATTAGGGTTAGTTGCAGTAAAATTAACGGGTTTTATATTTTTAGATTCTTTAATTGCTTTAATTGTTGCCATTGTAATTATTAAAACAGGTTATTCTATTGCAAAAGATACGTTAAATAATCTTTTGGATGGGTCGCTTCCTCAAAATGATATAAGTAATATTGAAGAAATCCTTAAAAAAAATGATTCAATAAAAGGATATAAAAATTTAAAAGCACGTAAAGCAGGACATTGCAAAGATATTGAAATTACTGTTTTTTTTAATCCTGATTTAAAAATATCAGAGTGCCATAAAATATGTGATGAAATAGAAAATTCAATAAGAGAGTTTTATAAAAATGTCAATGTTATAATTCATGCCGAACCTGAGATTAATAATGTCAAATCGGTTGAAGTTTAGCTTTGTTTATTTTATAAAAATCTTATGGAGAGATGTCCGAGCGGTTTAAGGTGCAAATCTCGAAAATTTGTGAGGGGGTAACTTCTCCGAGGGTTCGAATCCCTCTCTCTCCGTTCTTCTATTTTACTATCCTTATTTAATTCTCAAGGAGATAATATGTATTTTGATTTTAAATCTATTATTATGAATAAATCAATTCCGAGATTAATTAAAATATGTTTTGCTTTTAGTAAAGGTAAAAGGATAGAGATTAGAGATAAATATGAAAAATATTTGAAATATTGGAATTTTGCACATCAGTATGAAAAAAAATACAAAAATTATTATATATTTATGCCGCTTCATTGTATTGGTGATTTATTATTTTTTTGTAATAATTTGAAAATATTTAAAAATCAAATGGGGGGGGGTAAAATCGTTCTTTTGGTTAAAGATAAAGTACGATATGATTTTGTTAAGTCTTTTCCGTTTATTGATGAAGCTGAAATAATTGATGAAACTGTTTATTTTCATATTTTATTTTCTAAAGAATGCAATTATCCTGTGAAATTTAAAAAAAATAAGTTATATATGTTTAATCCTGATATGATAATTTATCCAAAAGATGTGAAATTAAATAGTACAAGCTTGTTATTTAAATATTTATTAAATATAAAAACTTCAAAAAATATTGAATATAAAATATATCCCAGTGTAGATGATGAGGAAAACATTAATGAAAAATGGCAAAATATGAACTTAAATGATAAAACAATATTTATTTCTCCTTATGCTAGCAGTTTAAATTGGAAAGTTTTATCAAAAGATTTTTGGTATAAACTTGCGCAAAAATTATCAAATAAAGGATATAATGTTGTTTTTAATGCTCCTGATAATGATTTTTCAGGTTATAATAATGTTTTTTTACCATTGAATCAAACAGGGCTTTTTGCAAAAAGATGTTATGCTTCTATTATGTTTCGCTCAGGACTTGTTGATATTGTAGCTGTACAAAATGTGCAAAATTTATACGTAATATATCCAAAATTAATGGAACATCCCAGTCTTGGTGTTAAACAAAAAGATGTTTGGAAAAAAACTTATTATTTTGATTCAAATTTATCTGATGAGGAAAACTTATTTAAAATAATGTCTTTAAATTCTGCTGTGGGAATTAATTCTGCTAATGAAATTATTTTTGACGGGGATGAAGAAAATTTACTTAATTATTTTTTAAGCTCTGTTTAGCTAAATGATGATATATTGAACTAAATATAGTAAAATTGAATTATGAGTGAAGCTGAAATAAAACCAAAACATAAACCGAATGAACGTCAGCAATTGTGTATTGATACACTTGATGGGCGTGTTCTGGTTTTGGCGGGGCCGGGAACGGGAAAGACTTTTACGGTTATTAACCGTATTTCTTCCATGATTCAAAAAGGAATTAAACCCGAGAGCATTTTGTGTCTTACATTCTCGGATGCAGCCGCAAGCGAGATGAAATCCCGTTTGACTTTTGAACTCGGCGTACTTGCTTCGGGAGTTAATATTTATACATATCACTCCTTTTGTAATGAAATAATCAAGATGTACCCTGATAAATTTGGTATTTCTAATGATGTTTCTCTTATTAATGCTACTATTGAACGTGAATTAATGGTTGATACGATTAATGAAGCTGAGTTAAAGTATTTTATTGCGGATAGGGGCGGAAAATATTTTTATATCAATACTTTTTTAAAAGCTGTTGCCAAACTTAAAGGGCAGAGGTTATCAAAAGAAGAATACCTCAAAAATATTGATACAAACCCTAGTTTGAATCCCAGAATTACTGTTTTAAAAGCTGAAATTGAGGAAAAACAAAAGAAAGGTGATACAAGGTATAAAACCAAGCTTGATGAAATTGCAAAAATAGAGGAAAATATTCAAAAAGCTCAGGAATTATGGAAAATTTATGAAATATATTCCAAAAAAATGCTTGAAAACAAGCTTATTGACTTTGCAGATATGATAAACCTCGTTATAGAAAAGTTTGAGCAGGATAGCGAGTTTTTAAAAGAAGTCTCTAACCGTTATAAATATTTTATGGTTGATGAGTATCAGGATACCAATGACCTGCAAAATTCAATATTATTCAATCTTTTGGATGCTAATGAATATGATAATGTCTTTGTAGTCGGGGATGATGATCAGATTATATACGGTTTTCAGGGGGCTAACAGCGAAAATGTCGATAATTTCTTAAAAAAATACCCTGATACAAAAGTTATCTGCCTAATTGAAAATAACCGTTCAACCCAGCCTATACTTGATTTAAGCTACAGAATTGTTACGCAGGATTCTACAAGACTTGAAAATAATCCTCTGTTTCAGGCGCATAACATTGAAAAAAAATTAAAAGCCGTTAATAAAAAGGTTATTGAAAAAGAACAAAAAATAAGAAGGTTGGAATTTTTTGAACTTATTCAGGAGTATAACCATATTTCAGATGACATAGAAAAATTGATTAACTCTCCTGCTTGCCCCGTCGACGAAAAAAACGGTGAAAAAAAGCTTTCCGAAATCGCTGTTATATCATCTAAAAAAAGTGAACTAAAAGAGTTTGAAGCAAGATTAAAGGCTAAAAATATTCCCGTTCAAATGAATGAAGGGCATGACATCTTTAAAATTCGTTCTGTTATTTGCACGTATTTTTATATGAAGGCATTAAACAATCAAATTTATGATTCGGATAAACTCTTCGGGCTTCTGCTCACAGAACCTTTTTGTATTAATCTCAATGATTATAACAAGCTGAAAAATGATTTTAACCGCAAAAATGTTGAACATAATGATTTTATAAAGAATATGAAAACTCCTTCTTTATGGATTGATAAAGAAAAAATAGATAATTTTGTTTCAACTTATGATTATTTAAAATCTTATATTGCGTCAAACAATCTTCTGGACAGTGTTATTGAAATAATTAACAGAACTAGGATTTTGAACTATTTCTATACGGAAGAAACCAATAAACTTGAAAATATTCTGGGTATTAAAAAAATTATTGATGAAGCAAGAGATTTAATGAGGTTAAATAAAAGTGCTTCATTAAATGATTTTGTTTTAAGGCTTGAATATTCTCATTCAAATAACATTGAAATTTTGACGGATAAATCAAATGTGGTGCAAAACGCTGTACAGCTTTTAACTTATCACGCTTCAAAAGGCAGAGAGTTTTCTTATGTATACCTTCCGAATCTTGTTGAAAATAACTGGGAAAAGTTTAAAATGCCCGGGGAATATAAGCTTATCACGGAAAAAGTTTTGGAGGATGATGAGGCGGTTATAAAAAATGATTCCGAACTTTTAAAAAAACTGTTTGTGGGAATTACAAGAGCCAAATACGCTTTGATTCTTTCTTATGCCGATAATAATGATGGTAAACCAAGAGCCGTTACCAAATATCTTAATGCCGTTAATGATTTTGATTTTGACAATCAAATATTTGAATATAAAGAAGATGATTTTATAGTTGAACTTTATAAGTCAATTTCAAGAGAAACGGTTGATCATAGAAGTGCTTTTAAGCAGGAAATAAAAGAAAGAGTTAAAAATATTACCTTAAGCCCGACATCACTCAATTGTTATTTAAAATGCCCGAGGCAGTTTTTCTACAGTTACGTATTAAGTATTGATGTTGCGGAAGCCGACTGGGATGCGGCAAGTTACGGCAACATAATACATAAAATATTGGAGGATTCTCTTCGAAATGCCCTAAATGGTAACGGGTATTACAGTGAAGCTGAGGCTGTTGAAATTTTTCAAAAAAAGATGAACTATACCCTCTTTAAGAATAAGGAAAATATTGATAAATATACTCAAAGAGGTTTAAGGTATTTTAAAAATAATTACAAACACTTTATTCAATACGGTGTAAGCCTTATAGATAACGTGGAAGAAAGATTTGACGGCGTTAATTTTAAAGATAAAAGGCTTAACGGTAAAATAGACAGGATAGAAAAACTTTCAGATTCCACTTTTGCGCTTTATGACTATAAAACAAGCAGTTACACAAGTGTAAATCAGCTTGCAAAAGGCGGAAAAAGAGAAGATTATTATAATCAATTGTGCTGTTATAAATATGCTTACGAGAAAAAATACCCAAACAGAAAAGTTTCCAAAACAGGTATAATGTATATTGAAGACAATAAAACGGTTGGAATCTCGCTTCTGGATTCTGATATGGAATATATTGAAAATTTAGTTGTCGATACTTATAAAAATTTAGAAAATTTAAACTTTAATGTTAAAACGGATATGGATGAAACTTCTTGCAATATGTGTGCTTATAGAGATTTATGCAGGTTGGATGTTATTTAAGCTCTATTTTACTTAGAATATAGTCTGTTTCAATTTCTTCCATACAGGGCGCATAAACCTTTTTTGATTTTTTAAGGAATTTACATTTTCTTTTATTGCAGGGAACACATTCTTTTTTTGATACTATATTAATTCCTGAAGAATAACACCCTGTACGATTTGACGGCATGGAACCGAATAATCCCACGGATTTTACATTAAGTGCCGTTGCAATATGTAAGGGACCCGAGTCACCTGATATCATTAAATCAGCTTGAGATATAACGGCGCATGAATTTTCAAGTGAAAGTTCTCCTATTAAATTTATGCAGTTTGGAATAGTTTCAAGCATTGAAAGTATGTCTTTATCTTCTTTTGCTCCGTTTAATATTATTGTACCCGAATATTTTTGCTGTAATTTATTACCTAAATCGAGCCACTTTTCAACGGGATATGTTCTTCCCTGCCTTTTAGACATTATTCCGCCTGCGTTAATAACTATTATAGGGCGTTTATAGTCTTTAACTTTTTCTTTTGCAAAATTTTTTGCTTCGTCCCTCAGGAAAAGTTTTAACTCTTGTTCTTCATCTAGATTTGGAAAATATTTAAGCCCCGTCTGCCAAAAGTTTTTAACAGCATGGACTTTAAAACTTTTTTTATAGACAGATTGTTTTTTTATACCCGCAAGAAATATAAGATATCTTATTTTTAATGAGGGCTGAAGGTTTATTACAAGGTCATAATTTTCTTTTTTTAACTTATTTGCAAGTTCTTTTGTATAGGGTGAAAACATCTTGAATTTAGGATTAACGGTAAAAATATTTTCTAAATCGGGGTCGTTAATAATCAAGGGCTTTATTAATTCACTTGTTAAGTAATCAATTTTTATGTCGGGGCAGTTTTTTTTAATTGCACGATACAGCGCCGTTGTATGAACAACATCACCTATTGCGCCTATTCTTATTATTAGGATTTTTTTTATATCGTTATTCTGCATAAAAGTATAATAGCATA
Source organism: Candidatus Gastranaerophilales bacterium (assembly GCA_947589705.1). Lineage (GTDB taxonomy): Bacteria > Cyanobacteriota > Vampirovibrionia > Gastranaerophilales > Gastranaerophilaceae > Avigastranaerophilus. The sequence continues at coordinate 13,195 of CANQCO010000031.1, read as the reverse complement.
ATTTAAACTTTTATGTTTTCTTTAATTGATTCAATATATCTTACCGCGCTTTGTGCCGCTATTGCCCCGTCTGCGGCGGCCGTAATTACCTGTCTTAAAAGCGTATTTCTTACATCACCTGCAGCATATACACCTTCAATTGATGTCTGCATATTTATATCCGTTTCAATAAAACCTTGATTATTTAGTTTAATTTGATTCTGAATTAAGTCGGTATTAGGGCATAAACCTATATAAGGGAATACTCCCTGTGTTTCCAATATCGTTTTTTCTTTTGTTGCAATATTTTCAAGCACAATGTTTTTAACCGTATTATCACCTTGAATTTCAACGGGAATACAATTTAAAATAAATTCAATTTTACTGTTGTTTAAAGCACGCTCCTGTACAGTTTTATCGGCTCTGAAATCATTCCTTCTGTGGACTACATAAACTTTTTTTGCATATTTAGTTAAATAAACGGCTTCTTCAAGTGCAGAATTACCGCCTCCTATTACGGTAACTGTTTTATCTTTATAAAAAGCTCCGTCACATACGGCGCAGTAGCTTACACCTCGGCACTTAAATTCTTCTTCTCCATTTATATTAAGTTTTTTATTGCTCGCACCTGTTGCAATAATTATACAAGGCGCTTTATAAACGGTATCATTACATTCAACCGCTTTAATTTTACCTTGCAGTTTGATATTTTTTATTTCAACCATAGGGAATTTTTCAACCCCGAATTTATCAATGTGCTGTTCAAATTTTTCCATTAACTCACATCCGCCTATTATGGGGAATCCGGGGTAATTCTCTATTTCAAGGTAATTTGAAGGCTGACCTCCAAACATATTTACATCGAGAACAGCGGTTTTTAAATTCCCTCTTGCCGTATATATGGCACACGAAAACCCTGCAGGCCCTGCACCAAGTATTATTACATCATAATTTAATTCTTTTTTTATCATTACTCCCTCACTCCTCAATAATTACATACCAAAAATACGTGAAATACTATTTCCCGATATTTTAGTGCCTCTTACCTGATATTCGACGTAATCTTCTTTAATAAGTTTCCCGTTTTGAAAAGTTTTTATACTTATTTTATCAACGCCCGTAAAATTATCTCCGTTTAAAGTTAAAATAGGTGTTTCCGTTGATTCTTCATTAGGGAAATACGCTTTTTTCTCAAATTTAACCGTAGTCCCTTTTACGTCATCTACGTTTATGTCTGCTCTTGCACCTGATAGGGGGTTTATTAACGAAACCACCTGCCCGTTCCTTGATAATGTCCAGATATCTACGCTTGTAGAGTTTTGAAGCTCTTTATCCGTTGACTTTGTACAAACGGATACTACCTTCCAATCGCCAAAAAAGCCTGAAGGTACTTTATCCGACATCGCAACTCCGCCTTCTATCATTTGAGCATTGCAGCAAGACGAAAAAATAATCATTAATAAAATTAAAAATATCTTTTTCATATTATTAATTTAATGCTCAATTTTAAAAAATCAAATAGGCTGATTTGTATAATAACTTTTATTATCTTTTGTGGGGTAAAATAATTCTGAAAATTATAACATAATTTTTGAAACATTAATTTCTTGAATGTCTTTTACATTATAAAATAACTCGGATGCTTTTTTAAAATGTTCATGGTCATGACTTACATAAAACTTAGGCTCAAAATCCATTTTATAATTTATTAAATTGCAGTTTTTTAAATCATTATATATAAATTCCGAAAAATATTTGGCAGGATTTATAAACATATTGCTTGGTGCAAATTTTGATAATGTTTTTAACAGATAAGGATAGTGTGTACAGCCTAAAATTATTTTCTCTACTTTATTTAACAGCATTGATTCAACATAAAATTTAATATTCTCTATATTTTCTTTATCATTTTGAAGACTGTTTTCAACAATATTTACCCACTTCGGGCATGCTGTTTCATATACCCTGCAATGCGGGTTATATTTTTGAATTTCATTTTTATAAGCATGTGTATTTATAGTTGCCTGCGTTGCAAAAACCCCTACAGATGAATAATTTTTAAGTGCAATTTGCTTTGAAACGCTCTGTACTACAGGATAAATTTTAAAACTATATTTGTCTTTCAGCTCGTTATACACCGTTGCAGAAGTGGTATTGCACGCCATAACCACAGCTTTTACATTGTTTTCCTCAAAAAAATTAAAAATTTCGCTGCATATTTTGATAAGTTCTTCTTTTGATTTATCACCGTAAGGAAGATTTTTTGTATCACCAAAATATAAATAGTTTTCATTTGGCAGAAGCTTAATAAGTTCGGCAAATACACTTAAACCGCCAACTCCTGAATCAAATATACCTATAGGATTATTATACATTATTATTGCTCCATAAAATATTCAGTAATACCGTCAGCTATTGCTTTTGCAGAATCAAATTGCCTTTTTTCCGAATTTAAAAGATTGCGTTCACGTTCATTTGAAATAAATCCTAATTCTAACAAAACTGCAGGTGCTTCCGTGTGATTTATAACATAAAATTTAGACTTAAACAATCCTCTGTCATTAGCTTCAACATTTGACATTAATTTTTTATGTATAATTTTAGCAACATTATATCCGCTTTCCGAGTAATAATGGGTTTCTATTCCGTGAATTTCATTTTTTACGCTTGAATTAATGTGAATACTTACAAAAATATCAGCGTGATAATCATTTGCAATTCTTACTCTGTCTGCAAGAGCAAGTGTAGAATCGGAACTTCTTGTCATAATAACATTAGAATACCCTCTTTTTTGAAGTTCTTTTCTTACTTTTTGTGCAATATCAAGAGTTAAATTCTTTTCAAGAATATTGTTTCTTAATGCTCCTGTATCATTACCGCCGTGTCCGGGGTCTATAATTATTATTTTATTCCTTATTTTTCTTGGGATTTGACCTTCTCTTGTGTGCCGTTTTGGTTGTTTTTTTGTTAAAGGACGTTCCAAAAGATTTGCAAATGGGCTTTCTTCTTTATTTACTTCCGGTTTGATTTTGCTATTTAAGTTTCCACTTATATTTTCTTGCTCTGTTTTTGTAAATACTAATCTTAGTTGTGAGGCATTTAATGCTTCATAACAGTCTATAAAACTTGAATTATTAACCGGGAATGATAATTTATATGTATCGGCGCCTAATTGTTCCGCTCTGATTCCGTTTTTTTTACTTTGCGCTATAGCATTGAATGATGTCATATTAAAATTGGCTAAATTGTATACAGTAATATTTATTTTATTTACTGTCCTGTCTATTGAATATATAACAGGCGCAGAAAATATTATGTTAATTACATCAGTGTTAGTATTTACGTTTTGTTCCTTAAAATATGTAAGTTCACATAATGAACCTGCTAAATTGACACCTGAGAGTCTGTTTGTATTTGCTATTAACAATGTTTGCAAGTTTGTTGAATATATCGGTTTATATAATTCAGGATTCGGTGTTTTTATTACTATTCTAGCTTTTGAATGTTCAAATTGCCCTATTTTTACCGTTTCATGCTCCGATATACTTATTTCTTTATCTCTGAGTTCTTGCAGTACCACAGTATTTGGTAAGTCAAAAATTATTCTTGAAGGTTCTTTTAAAATAAATGGTTTTTCAACATTAATTACCCCGATTCCGGATAATAATATATTCCCGTTTTTTATTATTGCTTTTTCAAGGAAGAATCTTGATTTTAATCTCGCTTGTTTTTGTTCTATATTTGGTCTTACAATTTCTTGATTATCTTCTTTAAAAGCTTTTTGTACTTTATTAAAAATTTCATCGGATTCTATAGGTTTAACTGGTGTATTCTGCTGGTCGGGAATTACTACTGTCTTATCATAATATTCTGATTCTGAAACTTTTGTTTCTTTATAAATTTGTGTCATATATTGCTGTATAAGGCTGTCTGAGCCAAGTTTTATTATTATATTATTCTTTATTTTTAAAACTTTTATTTGATTAGAATCATAATTACTTGAATTCCATATTACAATTCTAACTACGTTCGGCTCGGTTGAATTTTGAGCAATTCTTAATTTTGTAATTCTGCTGTTTTGAAGTTCAAATTGTTTATTCGGAAATGTTAATACTGCATTTTCGATGTCGAAAAAAATTCGATTTGGATTTGTAAGTACTTTTTTTGTAATTTTTATATCGGATGTTTCTTCTGTTCCTGCCATCCCTAAAAATATTATTGCATCTGAATTATCAAAGTTTATACTGTTTATTTTTAATGCTTCTTGAGCATAAACTTTTTGTGAAAAAATATCCCTAAAACAGATTCCCCCAATATCTTGCGGGAATAATAAAGTTATAATATATATTAATAATAATATTAAAAGCTTGCGTATCATTATATATTAATAATAAACTTAAATAGCGGAATATCAAATATTTAACAAAAATATTTATAAAAAAAACGGGAGTTAGCCCTCCCGTTTTTATGATTTTGATTTGGAAGTTAATTCCGGTTGAAGTGTATCTAAAACGCTTGATGTATCATCTTCTACTCCGTCATTATAATATAAACTTGTATTTGAAGCTTTAAATGATTTATATTTTGCTTCTACATCGTATCTTTGACAGTCATAGCCGAATTTTGTTATTTCTTCACTGGTAACTCTTCCGTCACCGTTTGCATCTATTTTATTAAAATAAGTTAAAACGGTAGATAAAAGTGAGGTGTCACCGTTTCCTGAAGCACATAATGATTGAAGTTCAGAATAAGTTAAACCTTTTGATTGCATTGTTGACATTACATTGCTAAGGTCATTACCTGTTATTTCTCCGTCTCCGTCTTTATCAAGTGCTGCAAAATTACTTGTTAAATATTGCAAAAATGAATAATTATTGCCCAAACTCATTAATGTTGCTGTTGATACATTTGATAAATCATCAAGGGTGAGTCCTTTACCTGATGAACTGTGATTGCTCATTAAAGTGGAATATGTTGAAGACAAACCTGCCATTGCACTTGCCAGAAGTGATTGACCGTTTAATATGCTCATATATTACTCCTTTATTTTTATATTGCAGTATCAACATGTTAATGATTTTTTTCTAAAAGTAAACCCTTTATTTATAGTATTTAAAAAGAGCTTTTTAAAGCTCTTTTTATTTTCTGTGTTTATTATATGCTTTTATTTGCTGATTTGATAAAGTCGCTTTAAATTGCTTTTCATAACAATCGCATATTTTTTTAACTTCTTTTTCAAGCCGTTTTATTAGTCTTTTTTGTTTCCTTATCTCTGAACCCTTAGCACAAGTTTTTTCAAGCTGGCATAATTTTTGTTTTTCACATTGAATCCTTTCTTTCATGCTATATACTTCCTGGTCATATTTTTCTTGAATTTTATGTGCATTGCAAAGTTGTGCTTCACTTAAATTCATACATTTACCTAATTGTTCTAAATTGACTTTTGTACATAAAAATTTGTCACAAGTTGGAACACAAGGCTGCGGACATCTCGTTTCACAAGGCTTTTCACAAGTCGGCATAGGTTTTGACTGCTCTGGGCAGCAGGGTGTGTCTGCTTTTACTGATAATGAACACAGGCAAATGAATGCTAACAATAAAAGGTAATATTTTTTCATTTTTCTTCTCCGTTATTACTTAGTACAGTGATTAGTATTAAATAATTATACGGATTTGAACATTACTTATATGAACAGTAATAAAAATGTTAGGGACTTAGGTCTTAGGGATAACAAAAAAGAAGTTGCAATTGCAACTTCTTTTTTTGTTTATTTCACTCGGGCTCGCTCCTTACAGTCGGCTACGCCCTATAGAAAATCCGCTTCTTGGATTTTGCTCTTTCTCGTGGCTGTCACTCCTGCGGCTTCGCCTGTCGTCGTTTCGCCACTCACATAATCGAGCTTCGCTCTACGCAAAATCCGCTATTTAATTTCAACGGTTGCGCCTGCAGCTTCAAGTTGTTTCTTTATAGCTTCAGCTTCTTCTTTCTTAATACCTTCTTTTAATGGTTTTGGAGCTCCGTCTACTAAGTCTTTAGCTTCTTTTAGACCTAAACCTGTGATAGCTCTTACTTCTTTAAGAACAGCAATCTTGTTAGCACCTGCTGCTGCTAATACAACAGTAACTTCAGAAGCTTCTTCAGCACCTGCTGCTGCACCTGCTGCCGGAGCTGCAGCTGCTGCAACTGCTACCGGAGCTGCTGCTGATACACCGAATTTTTCTTCCATTGCTTTTACTAATTCTGCTGCTTCAATTAATGTTAATTTTTCAATTGATTCTAATATTGATTCTACACTCATTTTATTTCTCCTTTTTTAATTTTTTTGTAATTAACTTGCTTTTTGTTTAGCAACTTGATCCATTGCTCTTACTAAACTGCTCATAACTGCATTAACAGCTCCAACAATACCTGTAGCAGGTGAGTTTATGCTGCCAAGCATTTTTGCGTAAAGTTCTTCTTTTGACGGTAAATTTGCAAGAACTTCTGTCTCTTTTGCATTCAATAATTTTCCATCTAATACTGATGATATAATTTCACCTTTTTTTACTTCTTTAATAAACTTAGTAAGTATTTTTGCAGGTGCAACTTCATCTTTGAATCCGAATGCTATAGCAACAGGTCCTTTTAAATTATCGGCAAGAACTTCAAATTGTGTTCCTTTTGATGCAATTTTTGCTAAAGTGTTTTTTGTTACCATATAGTCGCTGTTTTCTTTTTGAAGATTGCGGCGCAGTTTTGTTATCTCTTCTACCGTAAATCCTCTGTATTCAGTAACTACTGCAACTTTAGCCTTTGAAAAATTTTCTTTCATTGCTTCAATTTTTTCTTGTTTGAAGGCTTTTGTTGACATTTTTTACTCCTTACTTGTTGTAATATCGACCTTTTTTCGACATAAAAAAATTTACGTCTAACCGTAAATTTATCAACAAATATTTAAAACCAATCCGTTAAATTGACTTATACTTTTTTGATAAACCTCTATAGGGTACATTTTAAGGAGTTATAAGGATTTATCATCCGTGTCTTTTGACCGCTCCCCCTATTGTCTACGGTTATGTTTTTTAATATATATGAAACATATTTTAAAATCAATTAAAATTTTTTAATCCATTTTCTATTATAAGTTTTGTAAAATATTCAACATATATTTTTTCCCGAGAAAATTTTCTCGGGTTCGCCGCATATTGCGACACTGAATTAAATATAACTAACTATTTGCAAAGTCAAAATATATTTGCTACAATAATCTCGTTAGAAATAAGGAGGATACTGCCATTAGTAAAGATAATAACCAGCCCAATACATTGTTAAACAGAAATATAAGAGCTAAAGAAGTACGATTAATTGATGATGAAGGGAATAATCATGGAGTTGTTTTAACCTCAAAAGCTCTTATGATGGCAGAAGAAAGGGGGCTGGATTTGATTCTTGTTTCCCCTAATCAGGAACCTCCTGTCGCAAAAATCTTAGATTACGGTAAATATAAATATGAAATTGAAAAACGTGCCAAAGAATCAAAGAAAAAACAGCATACCGTTGAAATTAAAGAAATAAAAGTCCGTTATAAAATTGATGTTAATGACTATAATGTTAAAATTAACAGTATAAAAAAATTTATAGCTAAAGGAAATAAAGTAAAATTGGTTGTTATGCTCCGAGGTAGAGAAATGCAGCATAACCATTTGGCTTATGACCTCGCTAACAGGTTCCTTACTGACCTTGAAGGTGAAAAAATTACTGTTGAAAAAAAACCTTCTATGGACGGAAGAAATGTTATTACGATTCTTGCACCGTAAATTGTACTTGCATTAAGTTATGTTTGTTATAGAATATTCTGTAAAGGTTTGAATATGCGGAAAGGCATGTCGCACTTTCAGCCTGTATTACAGTCAAGTTATAAAGGAGAAAACTATGCCAAAAATGAAAACTCACCGCTCCGGTGCTAAAAGGTATAAAATTACTGCCGGCGGTAAAATTTTAAGAAGACAAGCCGGTAAAGGTCATTTGCTCCAGCACAAAAGTGCTTCCAGGAAAAGAAAACTTTCTTCAATGGTCGAAGTTTCTGCTACGCACACTAAACTTGTGTTAAAAGAACTTCCCTATGCGAAGTGCAGGTAATTTAGGTTTATGAAGAAAGGAATTTTATTATGAGAGTTAAACGTGGTAATGTCTTAAGAAAAAGACATAAAAAAATATTAAAACTGGCTAAAGGCTTTAAAGGTGCAAGAAGCAGAATTTTTAAAGTTGCTAATACTGCTGTTATGAAAAAACTTAAATATCAATACAGAGATAGACGCCACCTTAAAAGAAATATGCGTCGTCTTTGGATTGTTAGAATTAATGCCGCAGTTAGACAATATGGTTTAAGCTATTCTAAATTTATGAATGCTCTTAAAAAATCTAATGTCGCTATCAACAGAAAAATGCTTGCTGATTTAGCTGTTAATGAACCTGATGCTTTTTCTTTAGTTGTTGAAACTGCTAAAGATTCTAAATAATCGTTTTTTTATTCATTATAGGGAACTCATATTTGAGTTCCCTTTTTTCATGTTTATAATTGTTAATATATAAATAATATATATGTTATATATAAAAACAAATGGGAATATAAATAATATAGTCAATTTCTTTATTACTTATTTTCCTTCACTCCTTTTCTCCATAACAAGACTGTGGTCGCATAGCGACCTTTTTTTTTGTCAAAATTATGTTCGAGTAAATTTTCACTAGTTCTAAAAAGCTTATGACAATAGATTAAATCTAAAAAAACTCTTTGATATAATCAAAGAGTTTTTTAAACTTTAATATTAAATGAAGAAGTTGGTTGCCCTTCTCGCATTACTTGTCCCATAGCATACATTTGAGCTTGGTATTTTTGTATTTCTTTTGCTACTTCGCCTGAAAATACTTTGTCATTTTCCTCAAAATATTCATTAAAAGGGTTTAATGAAATATTTTCCAATTCATGTTCAGCGGCTTTTTGTACTTTTTCTAATGTTTGTTTAGTATGTGCAATATTTAAGCCGAATGTTTTATTAAATATATTATTTTGTGAAATTGAATCTGACATATTTATATTTCCCGTGTATATAATATCGGATAAACTTTGTATAACTTTAATTTTTTTATTTCTTTTGTAAAGAATATTTAGTTAATTGTTACAATTTATTTTTCCTTTTTGTTAGAATGTAAAAAATTAATATTTTGATAGCAAAAAAAAATTTTATGGATGTTAACACATAGGGAAAATAAAATCTATGTTAGATAAAATTGGTAAGCCGAACGTATTAACGAATAAAAAAAATGAAACAAGTTTTAAAGGACCGGAAACAGCTCTTTTAACGGGATTAAGAGGATTAAATAATTCACCGGCAGTTGGGGCTTGTGCTGTTGATTTCTTTTCTATGGTTACACCAAGAACAATTGTGGAAACTAAAAATAGAGGGTTTCAATCAGGGTTTGAAACATTTTTCAGAGAAGTTACCAGTTGTGTTATACATGCTTGTGTCGGAGTTATAGGGCTAGGTGCTGCAACTTTATTATCCGGTAAATTTAATGATAAATATGGTATTAAAGCACAGCAAATTTTTGCAAGCGGTAATACTATTAGGAACATGTCTGCATTGTATCAAGATGCTAATGGTGATACAAAGGAATTTTTCTTAAATTTTTTAAAAAAAATTAAAGGTTTAAATGGTACGGAGTGGAGAGAGTTATCTGCTCAAGCAGGTAATGATATTGCTGATGATTTGGTTATGCTGGCTCAAAAAACTAACTCTTTATTATCTGCTTCCGGTAATGACAAAAAAGTGCTTAATTCAGAGATAAAAGAACTTAAAAATCTTATTTTATCAAAAATTACAAAAGATACCGGAGCTTCTGCTTCTTATAAATTTAAATCTGCTGAAAGTATGAAAACGGTTTCTGCTTCTTTATCTGAACTTGTTGATAATGCTGTTGTTTTGTCTAATTCATTTAAAGCAACAACTTTGGATAAACTTCCTGAGTTTGTAAATGCTTTAATTAAAAATAAAACTGCTTCAACTGCTTTGGGACTTGGTATTTGTGCTGTTCTTTGTATGTCAGTTCAGCCTATTAACAGATGGCTTACTAAAAAACGTACCGGTCAAGACGGTTTTGTAGGTGTGAAAAATAGACAAGCTGATAATTCAAAAGAATTTAAAACAATGAAAACAGCTATGGGAATTGCTTTTCCTGCTTTTGCTATTTCTACAATAGGTAAATTAAGTGATTTTGCTTCTAATGTCCAATTTAACAGTATAATTCCTACTATTAATCAGTTTAAATTCTTATACGGCTTAACTATTGGCAGTAGGTTTATGTCTGCCAGAGATAAGAATGAACTTAGGGAAGGCGTGATTAAAGATTCTTTGGGTTTCCTTACCTGGCTTATATTTGGTGGTATGGTTTCCAAACTTACGGCAAGAGCTATGGGCGGTAAAGAACTTATTAATAATCCCATAGCAAAAGAAAATTCTAAAAAAGGTTTGGGTTACGCATTTAATTGGCTTACAAAAACTTCTGTTAAATCTTTTGACGAAGTACTTTTGCCTAATGCTAAAGAATTGGTTAAAGACGGTAAGGTTATGAAATTTAACGAGTTATTTAAAAATGTAGATAATTCTGTTAAATCTAAAATATGGAAAATCGCTGCTTCTCAAATTGCCGGTTATTTGTTCTCTGGTATTGTTTTGGGAGTTGGTATTGCTAAATTGAATATTTTTATTACAAAAAAACTTGAAGAAAAAAGAAATACTGAAAATATTAAACAATCGTCTGATAAATCTAAATTATACGGATATGATTATTTGAAAAATATTGAATTAAACACTGTATTTAAAGATTTTCAATAATTTGATATAATTATCTTTTGTGAGGAATTATGTCAATATTTTTAAATAACGAATTTGACTGTATGCTTACTGATGAAATGAAAAATGCAATTTATCAAGCAATTTCACAGTCAGAAAAAGCTAAAATAAATATTTACCTGATTGGAGGAATTGTCAGGGATTTAATCTTAAAAAATCAAATTAAAGATATTGATATTGCAGTTGAAGGTGATGCTGTTTGTTTCGCTGAGAAATTAGTGCAGCATTTAAATTGTGAAATAATATCTGCACAGGAAAATCTCAGAACTGCTAAAGTGAAATTCCCCTCCGGTATTGAAATTGATTTCGCTTCTACAAGAGAAGAACAATATTTAGATTCGGGCATGCTCCCTGTTGCTTGTAATTTTGGCTGTGAGCTTGAAAAGGATGTTAAACGCCGTGATTTTACTATTAATACTCTTGCACTTATTTTAACGGGTGATGAAAAATTTAAATTAATTGATTATTTTGACGGATATGGTGATATTTCAAATAAACAAATAAAAATTCTGCATGACAAGAGTTTTATCGATGATCCTTCCAGAATTATCAGGGCTTTAAAGTTTAAAAAACGCTTTGATTTTGAAATAGAACAAAATACATCTTCTTTGATTGACGAATATTTGAATAATATTAATAAAAATATGCCTTTAGAACGAATAAAAAATGAGTTAAGACAATATTTCTCAATTAAAAAACAAAATATTTACGGTGAAGTTATAAAAACAAGAGCATATAAACTCATTTCAGATAATCCCGTTCAAGACTTTAATTATTCAAGACTGCTTGAAATTACCGATTATGAATTAATTGATGAAAAAGATATTTGGTTTATATTTATTTGCCTATTATTGGTTAATGATAACTACCATAAAGAAAAACTTAATATGACTGCTTTTGAAATAAAAGTGCTTGATGAAGTTAATGAGCTTTTATCGGAAAAAAATATAAAACTTAATGACAATGAAAGAATCTATAAATTATATATTAATAAAATTGATTTATCTGTTGCTATATTTTATATTTTGACGGGAGAAAAAAGTGTTATTAAATTTTTAACAGCATTAAAACAAATAAAAGTATTAATTACCGGTAAAGACTTAATAAATCTTGGTTTTATTCCTTCTAAATATTTTTCGGAATTATTTGATAAGATTTTAAAAGAAAAATTAAAAGGAAAATTAACAAAAAAAGAAGATGAGATAAAATTTGTTCAAAAATTCTTAAAAAAACAGAGCAGATAAACTGCTCTGTTTTATATTTTATACATTAACCGCAAATTTTAATGCTTGTTGTTTTAAAATGTCAACTTTATCTAAATGCTCCCACGGTACATCAAAATCATTGCGTCCCAAGTGACCATAAGCAGCTAATCTTTGATAAAATTTACCGCCGTTTTTCTTCGGAAGATTTCTTAAATCAAATTGATTAATAATTGCAATCGGTCTTAAATCAAAGTTTTGTTCAACAAGAATTGTAATATCATCGTCAGAAATTTTACCGGTTCCGAAAGTATCAACAAAAATAGAAACAGGCTGAGCAACACCGATTGCATAAGCAAGTTCTATTTCACATTTATCGGCAAGACCTGCTGCAACAATATTTTTAGCTACATATCTTGCTGCGTAAGCTGCACTTCTATCAACTTTTGTCGGGTCTTTTCCTGAAAATGCACCGCCGCCGTGTCTTGAGTAACCGCCATAAGTATCAACAATAATTTTTCTTCCCGTTAAACCTGCATCACCTTGAGGACCGCCTATAACGAATCTGCCTGAAGGATTTATTAAATATTTTGTTGAACTGTCAGGTTTTAACTCTTCTTTTTCAAATACATAATTAATTACATGTTTTATAACATCGTTTCTTATTATTTCTTGGATTTTAGTATTATCGGTAATTCCGTTTATTTCTTCATCGTGTTGAGTTGAAATAACGATTGTATCAATTCTTACGGGTTTGTCATTTTCATATTCAACGGTTACCTGAGATTTTCCGTCAGGTCTTAAATATTTAATTACACCTTGTTTTCTTGCTTGAGCAAGTCTGTATGAAAGTTTATGTGCTAAGCTTATAGGCAATGGCATTAACTCAGGTGTTTCATTGCAAGCAAAACCAAACATTATTCCCTGATCACCAGCACCTATATTGTTTGTTTCATCTGTAGAAACTGCTGCATTATTATCTCTTGTTTCAAATGCTTTATTAACACCGCCTGCTATATCTGTTGATTGTTCATCTATACTTGTTATAACAGCACATGTTTTGCTGTCAAATCCGCCTGAAGATTTTCCCGTATAGCCAATATTTTCTATAGTTGTTCTTA
>CANQCO010000030.1 GCA_947589705.1 Candidatus Gastranaerophilales bacterium | reverse complement strand
TGAAATGCCTTTAATTTCATACATAGGTAAGCCCTTAAAAAATCCCAGACGTGAAATAACTCCGCTTATAAACGGATACGTAAAAGATAATGATGAATGGCTTTCAGCAGGCTGTATAGACATCCCTGACGGCCCTATAATTCAGGGAAATAAACTGTTTGACAGAATTTATTTCGGAACAGATAAAGATAATTTGTACTTCAGATTTGATATTAATAAGTACCTTTTAGACAGCAAAGACAGCTTTAAAGAGTATTTTTCAATCTATGTTTACATAAAAGCATATAATACCGCAATGGAATTAACTTCACCGCCAAGAACAACAAATAAAAAAGATTCACTTCTGCCGATACTTCTAGACGGATATACACACGAAGTTAAATTTGCACTGACAAACAACAGAAAATACCCGCTGCAGTTTTCAACCGCTGTTAAAGACGGTTTATGGGAATTAAAATGGAATCATAATATCAAATATGTCCATAAAGAAATATTTGAAATAAGCATTCCGTTTGAAGATTTAGCTATAGACCATGGCGAAAGCTTTGATTTCTTCTTTATAACAGGATGCAGCGGTGTAACGGAAGAAATCTACCCAAAAGATATTCCGTTAACATTAACAAGACCGTAATGGATTAGTTTTTGGCTTTTATAAAAAGTATTTTAATTATGACCGTTTTTGACATAAAAATGTCGTATAATTAAAATATGGATAACAAGCTGGAAGATTTTTTAAATAAAAAGGATTATTACTTTATTCACTATGCAAGTGAGGGGTTTTATAACGGCTCAAGCCCTGCTCCTAAAATTTCGTGCATTGTAATTTATAATGATAGCGAGTTGAATAAGGATAAAAAACGATTCTCGCCTATGGATTATCTTGTTGGAAACAATTTAGAAACCGCTGAAAGATTATGCCTTGAAAAATTTAAACAAATTATCTCTAACACTAACACTTGCTTTATCCATTGAAATATGAATATGGAAGGCTTTTTGTTCTTTGACTCCGACCATCCGTTATTATCTATGTTCATTAATTGGTGGGGGAATAGGTAGATAAATTTGACATTATAGATAATTTTAAAATATTTATGCGTAGATAATCTGACATATATACGCATAAATTGCGTTAATAATACTTGATTTTGCGTAGATAATATTGTATAATATACGCAAGAGGTGCGTAGATTTATGAATAAATACATTTGGCAAAACTCGAAATTTCCTAATTTTACTTATAATCAAGATATTATTATGTCATTATTGTCATCTGTTAGGTTAAAACAAGGTATATTATTAGGTAAAATGCAATCTTTAGGTTTTGAAAACTGTCAAAATGCAAAGCTAAATGTTCTAACAGAAGATGTTATAAAATCAAGTGAAATAGAGGGGTTAACATTAAATGTAGAACAAGTTCGTTCATCTATCGCTAAAAGGTTAGGATTGTCTGCCGGCGCTGATATTTATGTTGAACGTGATGTTCAAGGTATTGTTGATATGATGTTAGATGCAACAATTAATTATGATAAAACTCTTGATGAAGATAGATTATTTGGTTGGCACTCAGCGATGTTTCCAAGCGGTAGAAGCGGGCTGTATAAAATTAAAGTTGGCGGATACAGGGATGACAAAAACGGCAAAATGCAAGTTGTATCAGGAGCGCTGGGTCATGAGAAAGTACATTATGAAGCACCAAGTGCTGATGTTATACCACAAGAGATGGATAAATTATTTGATTATATTAATAATAATACCGATACGGATTTAGTTATTAAAGCCGGAATTATTCATTTATGGTTTGTTATCATACACCCGTTTGAAGACGGTAACGGAAGAATAGCAAGAGCACTGACTGATATGTTGCTTGCAAGAAGTGAAAATACATCTGACAGATTTTATTCAATGTCATCGCAAATAAAAAAAGTAAGAAAATCTTACTATGAAATTTTAGAAATCACACAAAAAGATTCAGTTGATATAACCATATGGTTAAAATGGTTCTTAGAAAATCTAATTATGGCAATAGATAATTCTGAGGAATTGCTAAATGATGTTATAAAACGAGTTGAATTTTGGGACAAAAATAAATCACAAACATTAAATGAACGTCAAGTTAAAGTTTTAACAAAATTATTAGAAGATTTTGAAGGGAATTTAACTGCAAAAAAATGGGCAAAGATTTGTAATTGTTCGCACGATACGGCAAATAGAGATTTAATAGATTTAGTAAACAAAAATATTCTCAAAAAACAAGGCGAGGCAAGAGCAACACATTATATATTAGTATAGGACATATGCTGCCTGTTTTAAAAATTAATACAAATCCACAACAGCGAACATTAAGAAATAAGTATGCGCAGGCTTAGATAAAATTCAAGCCGATAGGCATAGAATTTCTTAAGCCCGGCAGAGACAACCCGAGAAAAGCGAGTTTTAGCCCGATGGGCTTAACGAGCAAATCGAGAGCAGAGGTGTGTGTATCAATTGTACAGTGCTGATTTGGCGGTAGACAATTGAGAAACCGTTCCATTTGTCTCGCAAACTCAATAAAAAAGAGGTCTTAAACCTCTTTTATAAATAGTGGAAACAAATAGACAAAGTTAGAACTTTTTTGTTGCAACTTAAACCTAAAATTTTAAATTGGAGAGAATTAAATCCGAATAGAAAATTTACAATGGAAATTTTTAAATTAATGATTAATTATGTCCAGCAATAGTACTATTTTTCAACCTGTATTTGAAATTCATCAGCCAATCCATAAATATCAAGAATTTGTTTAGCATAATATCTCGCTCTATTGGAACTTATACAACCTTCTATGAATATCCCTGAATCTTTTTTGATTTCTTTTGGCCCAAGTAGCAAAGAAGGGTTATTTGTTATTATAGGATCTTTATCAGGATAATTTCTTGTTGAAGTTGCTTTATGGATACTATTTTCTCTGACTATTTTTTTCATTATATTATCATCTAAATCATATGCTACTTCACATATGGTTTTTAAAAATTCATTCCAAGAAGATACTGCAGTTACGCTATCATCATATATAATTGCTGTAATATGAGTTCCTGACATAGGAGTTGTTATATCATTTATAGGATATAAACCTTCGATAAATTCTTCTGAAGCACCTTTTGTTTGGTATTGTCTTGTTCTTTGCAAAGGAGAGGTTGTTGCTTTGCATGCCCTTTCTGCAATGTCATTATTCCTTTTTGCAATATTTTCCTCTTTCCATTCTTTATTGCTATATATTTCAGAAGTTATTACAAATTGAATATCTTTGATTTGGTTTAATTTTTTATCCCACGAACTATTTGAATTTTTTGAATTATATTCTGCAGACATTGGAGTTAGATTTCCAATACAATTTATATATTTTTCATAAATTGTTTCGGCAGATTCTTTTCCTCCAAGATATTCAATCCACCATTCTGATAGTTTCTGTGGCATTAAATGTTCAATAGTAACGTCTTTTGCTGCAACTTTTATATTCTTTTTCTCTGATTCCTCTATTTTCAATAGTACAACACGAGCATATCTGTAATTTAAATTATTTGAATACATTAGGGCTTCTTTAAATTCTTTATCATCAGGATAACGCCCTGCAATAGTATTACTATTTGACAGTTCAAACAATATGTTATCGTATGATATTTGAATTTCTTCCGAATTTAATTTTTCAAGAAGTTGGTGTATGACCGCACGTAGTGCACCACCACCACCTGAAGGAGAAACGATACGATAACGTAGCATAAAATCTGAAAGAAGTTCTAAAATATTTTTTAATTCTACTGTGTTATTATCATATAGTTTTGCAAATAAATATAAATATAGAGGATATACATCGTCTGTTTTTAATAAGTTTAAATAACTTATAATATGATTTATTTCTTCATTTGGTGAATTTTCAAATACTAACCAAGAAAAATATTTTGATAAAGAAGACAGTTCTGATAAAATATCCAAATGATTAATTTCTGAAAAATGTTCTTTGAAATTTTTATAAATAAAATCTTCCGGAATATCATCAAATGTATTCATAACAAGATAATCTCTAGCAAATCTTGAAATATTTTCATTTTTAACTGTTTGTTCTATTTTTACCCAATATTGTCTGTATAATTTTTCTTGTTCTTTTGATGAATTTGCTAACAATAGGTAGTTTCTTATTAAATCTGCAGGTGTTAATTTTTTACCAGTCGAGTTTATTTTTTCAAAAACTGTCTGTACTGTTTCTAAATTAATAGATTGATTCCCCGCTGATAAGTTAACATCAACCACTTCTAATTTTGGAATTGTTTCATATATATTTTTAGGTGATACATCAGATTCCTTGAGTAATTTCATAAATAAATCATAATTTTTATATATGTTGCTTTCTTTAGAAACATTTAAAATATCGCCTTCAACAACCGAAATAAAAATATCTTCATCATATGATGTTTGTTTTAATTTAACTTTAAAAGTTTCAATACTATCTTCGTTTTTTAAATATTTTCTATTTATTATCTTTTTTAAATCTTCATCAGCAGAAATATCACGAATTGCACATAGCAATAAAAGAATAGTCGTAACTCTTTGTTGTCCGTCAACTAAAATGAATTCGTCAAATGAAGCACTATTATTATCTCCAATATAATATAGAATATTACCCAAATAGTGATTTTTATTTTGTTTGTGTGCTGATTTTATATCATTAAATAATTCCTTGCATTGTTCTTCTGACCATTCGTAATTACGTTGAAATGGTGGAATTATAAAAACCTTATCTTCTCCACCTATAAACTTTAATACCGTTGTTTCTGTTGCTTTCATCCGAAAACTCCTTTTTTATAATTCTAACATAAATATTACTTAATGCTCATAAATTCGAGTCTTGTTAACCCTTTTCTGATTTTGCATAGGTTGTTTTAAATTATAAAATTTTTTTAATGGTAAAAATGCGGATATAATAAAGGACAGAATAATTTAATTATTCTGTCCTTTATGGTGGGCGTTAAGAGACTTGAACTCCTGACATCCTCCTTGTAAGGACTTGGTTCATACAATTTTATGAATTGGATACTTTTTATAAGTTCCTATAAAAGTAGACCAAGACTAGTTTATAAGAATTTTTTATATTTGACTCATTTTTAAAATTTTACTCAATTTATAAAAATTTGTGAGCAAAATGTGAGCAAAATTTTAATTCATTAATTCAAAATGCCAAAGTCTGACAAGTCTGACATAACACTTATATTTTAGTACATAGATTATTAAACACAAACGAAACAGAGAGACTTATGAAACGATTATTAAACCTTATAATACACCAACAGGTAGGATTTAATTTACCACAGAGAACCGCCAAAATGCTTACATACTATACCTTTGATGTAGGTCTAATTGATATGAATAGATTTATTTCAGATACATTGGAAAGTTATATTAAGAATAACGGTAATTATGTAAGACGTGGGGATATAGTTGAAATCTCACCTGATATGTATGTAACTTTAAATGTCCAGTTACCATGGTTACTAATTTTAAATACATGGTGGGTATCATTTAAAACTGGTGTCTCAATGTCTACTTTATTACACGAGGCTTTAGGTCATTCCCTGCCTCTCCTCGTTGAAATTGAACAAACTCAAGAAGATTTAATGTTTGAACAAGTTGAAGAGTTGGATAGTTAAAGTATTATGGGGATTCGAAAAATGAGAAAATTAACAGTTAGACTGGATGAGGAGTTATCTAAACTCATCTCCGATATAAAAAGTAAGAACCTATATAATCTGAGTGCCTTTGTACGTCAGGTTTTAAAGGAAAAATTATCTAAATTAATAGACATAGATAATAGTGGACAACTAAGAGGGTTAGAAAAAGATAATGTTATTTAATCATACTAAGAGTGAGACTAATATCTTTTCTTTTTCAATTAGTAAAGAATCTTTGAATGATATTATTGACAGTTATGTTAAAGACTTGGATAAAGAAGAAGTTAAAGAGTTGCATAGAGAAGTTGATAACATGGTGTATTCTATTGGGGATACTAAGTTAATTAAGAATTATGCTTGTCCTAATGAGTTGAATAAGTTTTTCTCTAATATGGAACATATAAAAGCTCTTGCTTTAAGGTTAGATGGAAGAATACATGTATCTAACGACTATGAAGAAGATTATGACTTCCATTTACATCTACTACGGTATATTATTCAGGCTATAGGAAAAATTAAGAATGATAAAATCTCTGGGAAAATGCACCTTTGCTTTAAGTATGAACCTAAACAACCCTCTGATTATAATGGTATTAGTGATATAAAAGTTAGCTACGACAGTATATTATGCAAGTTCTATTATTCTGCTTATAAAAAACATATAAAGAATAAGGGTTCTAGTAAGGGAGGGTGTGCTTATTTTGTAGCTTTTACATATCTTTTAACCATAACTAAAATGTATCATATCCTACAACCACTTATAACTGACGTATCAGAGTTCCTATGGCATTGTTTTTCATGTTTGAATCCTGTTGTGGTAGGTTTTACGATGACCAGCAAGTATCGTTCTAAGGGGATAAATGCTATGAGCTTTATTTATGAACTACTTCAACTTACTTCTTTGTCTAACAACCTTATTATAGAGAAAAATAAGCCTAATAATTCCGTAAAATTTATATATACAACTATGGGAAAACCTTTTAAACATTCTACTCATAAAAATTACAAGCCTCCCTATATGACTGATTCTGATGGTAAACGTAAGGTACAAATGCTTGTATCAGCGAGTAAAAACATTCTTACAATACGGTATGATTTTATTGGTCTATCCGTTCTTTACGACATTATTGGAAAAGCAGTTGATAAAGACTTGTTCAGCCTTCCAGCGAATGACGTTATGCAAATAGTTATTTCAGAAAGAACTTTATTATATATGCTATCATATACTGATTTTAGAGATAAAAGGCTTAAATCGGAAAAATTATCATATCAGGCAAAAATGCTCATAGACAAGTTTAACTTGACTAAATATCAAATGGACTATGTTGCAATAGCTATAACTCTTGCGAGACAAGATAAAGAAACTTTTTCAAAAAAATTGAGTACGCTAGGGTCAGCCCAGCAGTCAAAGATTAGGAAAATGATAAAAGCTATTAAAGATTATAAGATACCTAAACTTAACTGTCTTTACAGTATTGATAAGAAATATTGCTGGTGGGGGAAATGAACGTCTTTAACTCCTGTAAAATTGATAAGCTAAGATTCATATATAAGAAGAAAGAGGTTTCCTATGAGAAAAGGTATGAGATTCATAGAAGATTAAAGAACCGATTCCCTAAAAGTACAACCAGTGCTAAGGCTGGCTACATACTTCATACCTTCACCCCAACAAAAATGGTACGGAGAGGAGCTGACAACGGTCATAATCTGCAAATGCCAACTGAAAAACTCTTATATAAGGTATTAAATCAAATAACCCTTAGAAATTCTAAAACACAGGAAAAGATACACGATACAATAATTCACGTCGCAAAAGATATACTGCTGACTTTTCCTGTTAATGATGCCATTAACTACTTTGCTAATTTAACTTACTCCTATCTGGAATCCGAATATGTACAGTCTAATGGAAAACCCAGCTTATACCTACATTACAACTGTTCTCCTAAAAGTGAAGGAGGAATGAAATTTCTCATTAAGTTCTATGATAAAACGACTGAGTTTTTTAAACAACATAAGACTTACGAATGTCAATTATATGAACCTCTTACCCCTAAGGAAATAAAACATGTAGGAGACGCATATAATAAAGATAAGAATACACTTAACCTAGAACACCTGAATATACTTAGAATAGAAATTGAATTTCATGAAACTCAAAAGATTCTGCCAATAATAAAAACTCTAAATGCTAATAGTGATATACTCACCGTATCAATAATATTGAAGTCGTTAAAAACAGAGACTTTCTATAATACATTAGAAGAAATTTTTAATAATACACTGAAAAAATATGTATTCAGTGCCAGCAAATCACTGGAATCTGCAACAGCTGAACTCTCTAATATCAGGAGGCTGGCATGCGAATGCCTCATTGACAATCCTGAATATTTTCAATACAAAGCAGTTGCAAGAGAGTTAGGGATAATAAATCAGTTTTCTGAACTTGATTATACCGTTAGAAAAGTTATTCCTAATTCAGCTATATACTCCGAGCTATATAATGCTCTTTTTGCAAAGACTACGAAAGAGAGTGTAGTTGCTTGTATCTGGGGCATAAGAAGTTGCAACCCATATAGCTCATACTACCTGAAACACATCATTCTGATTTACGATGTGTATATTTGGGACGATAGTTGACCCTTAAAACTGTTGACTCAGTTGACTTTTAATGCAATTTAACACAAAACCATAAGTTATACCAAAAGAGAAGGAAACGTGTCTTGTTGACCCTCCTAGTAGCCTCAGATTGAACATTTTAACACAAAGAACTGAGAGGATATTTTCATGCTAAAATAGGCACATGGTGGAAGTATTGTCTAAACTCACAAATAAGTATCAGGCAGTAGCTGAGTCAACACGATTGATGGCTCTTGCTGATGACAAAAACTTCTTACCTGTATATGCCTCTTCAAGAGCTAAGATTTACCCTTATCAGATAGCCTCAGCGAGATTTGCCTTGAGGTCTGACTATCTCAAAGGGTGTGTTCTTTGTGATGAAGGGAGTTTGGGTAAAACTTACGAGGCTCTCTTGATAGCTGGGCAGAAGTGGTATGAAGGTAAAGAAAATATACTTGTTATAATACCTTCAAACTTTATCAGACAATGGCTGAGGAAGTTAGACACTGACTTCACACTTCCTCATGTATTTTGGAATAACACAAAGACTATACCTGATGAAGAGGGAATTGTCCTGACTACTTATGATGTTGCTCTAAAATATTCAGAGCGTATCAAAGAGAGAGACTGGGACTTAGTTATTTTTGATGAGGCTGATTGTCTTTCTAAACCTGACAAGCAACTTACTAAAACTCTGAAAGACTCTGTAAAAGAGGCATACAAACTATTACTCACACCTACTCCAATTACAATGGATATAAGAGACATCTATGGACTAATTCACTTTATAGATGAAAGTGTGTTGCCTGATTCTGATGAGTTCTATAAAAGATACTTTAGAAAACCTGAGAACTATCCTGAACTTACTAGCTGGGTGGCTCAATTTTGCTTTAGAACTCTGAAAGTGCAAGCCTCAAGTTATGTACCCTTCTCATGTCGCATACCTTTTACTGTTGATTATCCTCTAATAAAGGAAGAGAGGGAACTTTATGACATTTTGAATGGGTATATCAAATCTGTCAATAAGGTCGCATATCCTGAAATGGAGGAGTATAACCTTGCTCTAATGCTTTTCAACACCTTATCTTCATCACCTCAAGCGTGTGCGAGGCTACTAAAACCAGCAATTTTACGCACCTATGGAGAAGAAAAATCAGTCCTTCAAAAAATTCATGATATAGCTCAAAACATTCCTGTTAATTCTAAAACCTTGAGCCTTCTTAAGATACTCAAATCCGTATTCAAACACCTGAGAACTTGTAAGGTCAATGAAAAAGCTATTATATTTGTAACAAATAACACTACTCTTGATGTCCTGTATGATATTTTTAGGAAAGAAGGCTACAATACTCTCAAATACAAGGATAATGATACTCTTGAAGAGTTTAGAAACAATGATAAGATTCAAATACTTGTAACAACTGACACGTCTGCAAAAGGCTTAGATATTGAATATTGTCCTGTTGTAGTCAACTATGACTTACTTTATAACTCAATAGAGATGGAACAAAGGATATGCCGTTGTCATAGACAAGGACAAAAATCTGATGTTCTTGTAATAAACATGTTGAGCAAAGAGAACTTAGCTGATGTGCGTATGTTGGAACTCATTAACAAAAGGACTCTTCAATTCAATGGTATATTTGGAATGTCTGATGATATAGTCGGAAACTTTGACCTCAAACTCAATGAAGTTCTTGAAAAATTCAGACCAGCGTCTGATGTGGCTCAGTCTTTCAAAGATACATTAAAAGAACATCAAGCCTCTAATGAAGAGCTTGTAAAAAACTCTGAAAATGTCTTATTTACAACTTTTACTAAGTCTATTGCTGATAAGATTACTGTTACACCTCAATACATTGAAGAGCAAGCTCAAGAGCTTAATAGAGACCTATGGGAACTTGTAAAATATTATTTTATCAATATCAAGCCTGATTGGTATGAGATTGATGATAAGGCTCAGACTCTTAAGCTCATAGAAGGTTACAATAGACCATACTTGTTTGATTACAAAGAAGATAACCTCATGCGTCATAGAAAGTATGAAGGATATTCAGAGTATGGAATGAGTCAAGACTTCAAACCTAGTTATAAAAGAATTACATACACTTCATTACTTGCAAAAGGCATAATGAAAGAGCTTGAAAAACTTGATACAAAACAAGCTATATTGTATGTGGATTCTGAGATTGAGCCATGTGATATTGGACTTTATAACTATTCAATAACTACAAGTAAAGTCGGCTCTAATAAACTGTTTCAATATATGCTGATAGGTCAAACTCAATCAGGTAAAATTCTCTCTGATACTGAATGTCTGAAACTCCTTAACATGCCTGTAACAAGGATTGAGGAGGGAGAAACTAAACCTTTTGAGATGACTCAAACTAGCCTCTTTGAAGATTTTGAAGAGGCTGGAAACCTTGATGAAAAGGTGGTTAAAGATGATATTATAAGAGACTACCTGAGGAGTAAAGAAGGCTCTATTATCTATGAAGTTGAGAAAATTAAGTTGATTGCTGGTAGGAAAAAAGCACAACTACAAACTGACTTGAATGAGCTGAGGGATGAGGTTAAAGAACTCAATAAAAGACTTCAAAACAAGATGACTGATAGACTTGAAGAGTTGAAAGTTACAAAGAGATTGAAACTACTTGAAAAGGAACTCAGAGAGAAGGAAGAGAAACTCTTCTTTGCTGAGGCTCAGGTGGATGTTGACGCTGAAAAAGAGATTGAAGAGCTTACAAACTCTTATAACTTCAATGTCCTGACCTCTTGCAAGTTCAAGTTACGATTACTTAAAGAACAGGCATGAAAATCAGTTTCATGCTATTATAAAACCATAAAGGAATAGGAGTAGGGATATATATGATTGAAGTAGAAAGAGTATCAGGTCAAAGTATGGATATTGAGGGAATGAATAAGGAAAAGTTAATGACGATATTCCCTGAGTGTTTCAGTGAAGGGAAGTTAGATATTGATAAACTCTTAAACCTTTGTGGAGAGTATATTGATAACGACTTTGAGAAGTATAAATTTGAGTGGAAGGGTAAGTCTGAATGTTATAGAATTGCTGGCAAACGCTCAACTGGTACGCTAAGACCTTGCAAAGAAGAGAGTGTCAATTTTGACACCACAAAAAACATGTATATTGAAGGTGATAACCTTGAAGTCCTGAAACTCTTACAAGCCTCTTATTATCGTAAGGTTAAAATGATATATATAGACCCTCCATACAATACTGGCAATGATTTTGTTTATGAAGATGATTTTGCTGACCCTATGGCAAAGTATAAGGAAGTAACAGGACAGACAACAAAGTCAAACCCTGAGACTATGGGAAGATACCACACAAACTGGCTCAATATGATGTACCCTCGTTTGAGACTAGCCTCTAACCTACTCAGAGATGATGGGGTAATATTCATATCTATTGATGACCATGAGTTACACAATTTGAGAAAGCTATGTGATGAAGTTTTTGGAGAAGAAAACTTTTTGACTTGTATATCAAGAGCTACTGGAACTCCAACTGGTGGAGGATTTGAGGCATTTGTTAATGAATTAGACTATATACTAGTCTATGCAAAAAGTTATGAAAACCTTACTATTGGTGGATTTGATATGTCTGAGGAAGATGCAAAGATATATAATATGGAAGATAGCAAAGGTAAATATTTAATACGACCACTGAGAAGAACTGGTGGAGAAGACCGTAGAGAAGATAGACCTAGTATGTACTTCCCTCTTCAAGCACCTGATGGCTCAGACATATATCCTATTGGACCAACTGGATATGAAAGTAGATGGATTTGTGGAAAAGATAAGTATAAGTATTTAGTTGAAAACAATCTAATAGAGTGGAAAAAAGTCAATAAGAATGGTGAAGATACATGGCAAGTATATCAAAAGTTTTACCTTGAGAACAGGAAAAAACAACCTGGAAATTTGTGGGTAAATGTAGATGGTAACAAAAAGGCTACTAGAGATATAAGAGAGTTATTTGATACAGTTAAAACATTTGATTTCCCAAAACCAGTTGATGTTATACAAAAACTTACCACTATATCAACAAATCCTAATAGCGAAGATATTGTCATAGACTTCTTTTCAGGCTCAGGGACAACGGCTCATGCAGTTATGCAGTTGAACTCTGAGGACAACGGAAACAGGCAATTTATTATGGTACAAATACCAGCTTTATGCACTGAGGACACTGACGCTTATAAGGCTGGATATAAGAATATTTGTGAAATAGGTAAGGAAAGAATAAGAAGAGCTGGCTCAAAGATTCATGAACAAAATGAGTCTGTTGATACTGGATTTAAAGTGTTCAAACTTGATACTTCAAACCTTGTTAAATGGGATTCTACACCTACTGAGGACACTCAAGAGCTTACTCAAAGAATGGCACTACTCAAAAACACTATCAAACCTGATAGAAATGACTTAGACATGGTATATGAAACAATGCTCAAGCTGGGAATACCTCTTGATTACTCTATAAATGAAGTCAAAGTCAATGATAAAAAGGCTTATTCAATAGGGGATGATTGTCTTGTCCTGATATGCTTAGATTACGGACAGGAAGGCATAACGGCTGATGATATTAAGACCATGTGTGAAGAGTTCGTCCCAGCAAAGATTGTAGCCTCTGAGCAAGCATTCAAAGATGATGTAGCACTCTCCAACGCTCACTATATCCTCAAAGACCATAATATTGAGATGAAGTTGTTGTAAGGGAGGATAAGTGGAACAAAGAATATTTTCAGATATTTTAATAAAGTTTTTTGAAAAAGAGCAGTGGGCGGATGATTTCCTTGCTGGGAAATTATATATAAATCAAGCTGGTAAATTTATTACAGATGAAAACAAATTTCGTGGAGATAATTATGAAGGTTCTCAGGTATTTAGTTGTGATAAGCCTTTATTAGTACAGTTTACCAGAACTGATAATGGCGAAACTATTCAATTACCATTACAAGCTAGGACTCCTATTAAGCAAAGTTTTGAAGGAGCAAACAAAGTCCCTATTTTTTGTGCCTCTGGACTTAATAAGAATAATTTTAGCAAAGTTGAGACTAACAAGTACGAACTTGATTCAAACTACATAACCTACATGGAGCAGTTTGGAAAGTATGCCGTTATGTTCAGTAGAAAAGAGTTTTTGGATAAAACTCATCAAGTGTTAAATAACCTTTGTATTGCTTGTATTTCAGGTGATGTCCATTATAAAGAGTATGATAATAAATTAAAACACTTTGAAACAATCAAAGACCAATATGAGCAGTTCTTTTGCAAGTATATCTCAGAAGATAGACACTATGATAAACAATATGAATGGAGACTAATACTTTGTGATACAAACTTGATAGATGGTAAAAATGACCATTATGAGCTTGGTATAGGTAGATTGAAGTATGCTACACCAGTTATAAATACTGAAATATTAAAGAAAGGTATATTCTCGTTTCATGAAGAATTGACAGAATGCAAAAGCAAGGAAATATAAGCAAGATGAAAAATTTATTATCTAACATTAACCAAAATACAAAGAAAAATATAGCTTTATCAGCATTAAAGACTATAGTTAGTACTGTTCCTATTGCGTCTGCCTTTGGAACATTCTTTAATGAATATATAAACTCAAATTGGCAAGATAGGATTGAGAAGACACAAACTGAAATTTTAAATAGATTATCAGAATTTGATGAAAAGTTTGAAGAGAAATTAAAAGAAAAATATAACATATCTAGCATTTTATGTTCGATATATCAATTTGCGTTATCAGACATAGAAGAAGACAAAATACCATTGTATGTTAATTCTTTAATAAATGCTATCAACAATGAAAATATTGATAATACAAAGTTGCATATATTTATCAATTATCTAAAAGAAATTTCTTTAATGCATGTACTAGCATTAAGATTCTTTAGCCAGCAACACTATGATAATTCTACATTTCAAATGAATGCTGTACGAATGCCATCACAAGAAGAGGTTATAGCAAGAGCTATTGGAGAGATATGTCCTGACTTGGTTAAAGATATTGATATATTTGATACTATTATTAATGACCTTAATAGAAAAGGGTTGATTAAAATAGCAAGATTAAAGGATTTAGGCATTTCTTCTATAAATAAATTGATACCAAAACAAACAACCTCTTTAGGAGATGAATTTGTGGAATTCTTTAAGAATAATGAGGAGTAAGTAATAAGATGAAGAATGAACTCAAAGTATTTGAAAATAATAACATAAGGTCTGTCTATGACGAAGAGAATGACAAATGGTACTTCTCCGTAGTTGATATTATTGGAGTGTTGACTCAAAGTCCTGAGCCTAGAAAGTATTGGAGCGTCCTTAAAAGCAGACTAAAAAAAGAAGGAAGTGAGTTGACTACAATTTGTAGTCAACTGAAAATGAAAGCTATTGATGGTAAATTCTATAAGACTGATGCTCTTGATGTTGAAGGTTGTTTGAGGTTAGTTCAATCCGTGCCAAGTCCTAAAGCTGAGCCTGTTAAATTATGGCTGGCTAAAGTCGGTTATGAAAGAATGAAGGAAATGGCTGACCCCTCTACCGCCATTGATAGAGCTAGAGAAACTTACAAAAAGCTGGGCAGGTCTGAAAATTGGATTCAGCAAAGAATGATGGGACAAGAGACAAGAAACAAACTCACTGACTTCTGGAAAGACCATGAAATTTCAGAGGGTGAAGAGTTCGCTGTCCTGACAAACATTATTCATCAAGAATGGAGCGGACTATCAGTCAAAGAGCATAAAAACCTTAAAGGTTTGAAGTCTCAAAACCTTAGAGACCACATGTCTGAAGCAGAGCTTATCTTTACGGCACTTGCGGAACTCTCTACAAGGCAAATTGCAGAGAGTGAAAACGCTACAGGCATGGTTGAAAACAAAGCCTCAGCAAAAAAAGGTGGAAAAATTGCAAGAGAGGCTAGGGAAAAACTTGAACTTCAAACAGGTCAGAAAGTCGTTACAAACAACAACTTTCTACCGAACAAGAAACCTAAACAAATTAAAAACAAAGGAAATAAATAAGTGAAATTAAAGTTTAAAAATCAAGATTTTCAAACAGACGCAGTAAGCTCAGTAGCTGACCTTTTCAAAGGACAAGAGAAAGCTAATACAACTTTTTCGGTAGATGAAAACGCTCAGCAGATAAATCTTCTTCAAAATGAGCTGGGATATGGGAATAAGCTCATGATTGATGATGACACACTGATTTCAAACATGCATAAAGTTCAGAAAAGACACAAACTTCCTATCACAAGAGAATTTGAGTCTAAACAATACTCGATAGAGATGGAGACTGGAACTGGTAAAACTTATGTATATACAAAGACTATACTTGAACTTAATAAGAGATATGGATTTACAAAGTTTATTGTTGTAGTCCCATCCATAGCTATCAGAGAGGGAGTTTTTAAATCATTACAAGTTACGAAAGAACACTTCTCAAACTTATACGATTCAGTCCCTTATAGATACTTTATCTATAACTCTTCAAAACTCTCTGATGTTAGAACTTTTGCTACTTCAAACAACATTGAGATAATGATTATTAACATTGACGCTTTTAAGAAGGCTGAAAATATTATCAACCAAGAACAAGACAAGCTCAATGGTGAAACGGCTATGAGATATATTCAAGACACCAATCCTATTGTAATAATTGATGAGCCTCAGTCGGTTGATAATACACCTAAGTCAAAAGAGGCAATTCAGAGTCTTAATCCTTTATGTGTTTTAAGATATAGTGCGACTCATAGAGAAAAAATAAACTTATTATATAGGCTCACTCCTGTTGACGCTTATCAAATGGGACTGGTCAAACAGATTTGTGTATCATCAAACTCAGTAGCTAATGATTTCAATAAGCCTTATATCTTCCTGAAATCAGTCTCAAATGAGAATGGATTCTCTGCAAAAATTGAGATGGATATTGAAGGCAAAGATGGAAAGGTGGAAAGAACAACAAAAACAGTACATGCTGGTGATGATTTATATGTCATATCTGGTAAAAGAGACCTATATCAAGACTATGTAATTGAAGGAATTGATTGCACAAAAGGATTTGAATGTGTTGAATTTTCAAACTCTGAAATAGTTAAGCTGGGTAAAGCAATAGGCAGTGTTGATGAAAACATCATGAAAAAAGCTCAGATTTATAGGACTATTGAGGCACACTTAGACAAAGAACTCAGATACTATGACAAAGGGATTAAAGTATTGTCCCTATTCTTTATTGATGAAGTTAAAAAGTATAGAACTGAGACAGGAGAAAAAGGCATATATGCTCAAATGTTTGAAGAGTGCTACAACGAACTAATCAACAAACCTAAGTATGCAGAACTTAAGAGCCGATTCAATCCTGATGTAAATAAAGCTCATAATGGCTACTTCTCACAGGATAAAAAGGGGATGTATAAAGATACTAAAGGTGATACTCAAGCTGATGACTCTACATATAACACTATCATGAAGGACAAAGAATACTTACTGTCCTTTGAATGTCCTATGAGATTTATCTTCTCACATTCAGCTCTGAAAGAAGGCTGGGACAATCCTAATGTCTTTCAAGTTTGTACCCTTATAGACCAAAAATCAACCTTCACATGCAGACAAAAAGTCGGTAGAGGTCTGAGATTATGTGTTAATCAAGATGGAGAAAGAATTGAGGACAGAAATATTAATATACTTCATGTAATGGCTAATGAGAGCTTTTCTGAATTTGCTGAGAACTTGC
This sequence comes from Candidatus Gastranaerophilales bacterium, assembly GCA_947589705.1. Taxonomy (GTDB): domain Bacteria; phylum Cyanobacteriota; class Vampirovibrionia; order Gastranaerophilales; family Gastranaerophilaceae; genus Avigastranaerophilus. The sequence goes on along the minus strand of CANQCO010000030.1, from coordinate 7,378 downwards.
AGAAAGAGATTGAGGATGAAACAGGAATTAAGTTTGGTATGTTTGAACTCAGCTACTTACTTGATTTAACAGTTGATGAAAAGAAAGAGATTGAACATACTCTTGAAGAGGCTGAGGCATTTGATGTATTTGAGTCTCTAGTTAAGAATGATGTCATTGAGGCTGATGGAACTGTTAAAAATGAGGCTAAACTTGAAGAGATTGAACTTCCTGAAATCTCAGAACCTTTGAAAAATGAAGTTAAGAAGATGGTACAAGAGTCTAAACCATTGACCTTTGACACCTTAAAAGAGGTTAAATGTGTTGAAACAGTTATTGAAAGTAAACCTCTATTTACTCATGAAGAGGCAACAGAAGTGATGGAGGACTTGAAAAAGACTAAAGTCATTACTAAAGAAGGTAAAATCAAAGACACCATGAAAGCTCAACTTAAGGCTGGTAAGTTAGACCTAGTAAAACGCTGGGGAGAGGCTAAGATGAGAGCCGTTGAACAAGCTCTTGAAATAGCAAGCAAGAACAAACCCGTCATCAATGACGCAAGTAAGGAAGTTAAAATCAAGCTCAAGAAACAAGTTATACTCTCTCCTGAGTTCAATGAGTTATGGGATAAAATCAAGCAAAAGACAACATACAGAGTTAATTTTGATGTGGAAGAGCTTGTCAAAAATTGTGTTAATGACCTGAAAGAGATGTCTCCAATTCCTAAGGCAAAACTAATTTCAAAAGTTGCAGATATTGATATTGAAAAAGCTGGAGTCTCTCATACTGAGACACACATCAAAACTCAAGACCTATCAGGGACTTATGAAACTTTACCTGATATTATAAGACTCATATCAACTGAAACACTACTAAAGAGAGCAACTGTTATAAGGATTATTGAAGAGAGTGGAAGAGTTCAAGACTTCATCAATAACCCTCAAGGATTCTATGAGAAAGCTCTTGAAATCATATCGAAAAACAGACACTCTTTGGCTATTGATGGCATTAAATATGTAAAACTTGCAGGAGAACAATATTATGCTCAAGAAATCTTTGATTCATCTGAGCTTATAGGTTATATTGATAAAAATGCAATAGCTGTAAATCATAGTGTTTATGACTATTTGCTCTATGACAGTGGAATTGAGAGCCGATTTGCAGAGAGCTTAGATAATGACCCTGATGTGAAAATGTTCTTTAAGATTCCTTCAAGATTTAAGATTGATACACCAATAGGCTCTTACAATCCAGACTGGGCAGTATTTCTAGAAAAAAATGGGGAACAGAAATTATACTTTGTCCTTGAATCAAAAGGAACAAGCAATCTTTTGGATTTAAGAACAACCGAGCAACTAAAGATACATTGCGGAAGAGAACATTTTAACGAACTTAAAGTAAATTTCCCTTCAGAACCAGTAAAAGACTGGAAGGAATTCAAGACAACAGTATAATCAAAAGGAAAGAGTAGCCAATCAATATGACTACTCACATATGCACAAACGAACTGAGAAACGATAATTTTTCTATAACTCAAAATTCAGGAGACTTTCTTCAATGTTATCCTGAGTTATTCCAATGTATCTAAGTGTTATGGTTGGACTTGAGTGATTGAGCAAGTTTTGAAGTATTGCAACATCTTTATATGTTTGATAATGATGATATGAAAATGTTTTTCTTAGCGTGTGAGTCCCTATATGTTCATTAATACCAGCTTTATGGCATGCACAGTTAATTATGTTATATGCCATAACTCTTGATAGCGGTTTATTATGTCCGTTTCTACTAGGGAAAAGATAATCATTATCAGATTTATACTTGATATAATCATCTAAGAGGGATTGCAAATTACCCTTAATAAGAAATCTCTTGAGCTTGCCTGTTTTTTGTTCTTTAACTTCAAGATGTGTCTTATTTTTAACATCGCTGACCTTGAGCTTTAATAGGTCTGAAATTCTTAATGCAGTGTTAATTCCCATTGTAAAGAGTAGTAAATCTCTTGTGCCATGTTTTCTAAGAATTGATTTTACTTCTTCAATTTTTTCTATATCACGTATCGGATGAACGTATTCCATTTATCACCTCTTTCATTATTGTTATGTTAAATTAAACTGACATTTCTGAACCAATATGTTAAGTTCACGTATTACCTATTCTTTAATTATTGTCTCAAGTCCTTATGTAGTGGACTTCTTGGCAATTTAACCAAATTTAACACAATATTCATTGTGTTAAACTGAGGGGTATTATTACCCCTCAAATTTCTTTTTATACTCTGAAATTTTCAATGGTTTAAAGTTAAAATCTAAATTAATCAACGGAACTGATTCAAAGATATAATCAAGGTCAATATATCCAGCCTCTAGAATGCCATTTCCTATGCTTGTATAGCCAAAATGTTCTCGGCTGAACTTGTCTATCTCTGTAATAAAAATGTCAACATTACCCCAAAAGTAGTGTAAGACTGGTTTAACATTTTCACCTTTTCCGTCTGTTTCATAGATTGCTGGTGATTTTTCAATTACTTCACTTATGTTCTTAGCAACATTTTGAAAGTATTTACTTTCTGAACCTCTCAGACCTTCTATGAAACATAGAGCCTGACTTTTAGGCATAAACTTTAATATTGTTTCAATATAACTCATTTTCTGACCTCCTATAAAGTCTAAGGGGATAACCCCTTAGACTACCTCAAATTTGAAGTAACTTGATACTTTCAAAAGAGCTTTGTAAATCTCACTGTATCTAGTTTTCAGAGCCTTAGTATCAACATTGTTGCGTGTGATTTCTTGAAGTTTGAAGGTAAACATACCAGCTTTAAGCTCAAATACATTAGCCTTAGTCATAACATCTTTAACCTCAGCTATTTTTTCATCTCTAAGCTCTTTTAATTCAGCGATTTTACTGTCTAATGCCTTAATAACTCTTGCATTGTCTTCCAAGTTAATGTTTGTTGTAATTGCTGTTGTCATAATCGTTTCTCCTTTCGTTTCTTTTTGATTACTCTTTTATATTACAACAAATTTGTTGGACATACAACACATTTGTTGGATATTTTTACAATCCGTTACAATTCCAACAAAACTGTTGTATGTAATTATATTATGTTATATAGTAGTTTTATGGCAAAAGATAAATTAAAAATGAATAAGTATGAAATAGAGTTATCAGAGATGCTCTCTGATATTATGAAACAAGAAGAGGTTAACTTTTCTACATTCCTTCCAGTGCTGGTTGACAAAGTCCCTGAGAAGTCATCCTCTGAATACTTTAAAATATTAAAAAAAGAGCAAATGAAATTAAGAAGAGGTTCTTTAAGCGTACAAGAGTTACATTACATGCTGGATGTAATCGGCTGGGAGTTCAAGTTATCACTTAATAATATGCCTATTGAACTTGTTAAATATACTCTAGACGACAAAGTAAGATTCACTGATTTAATGAGAATAGCTGAGTTAATCGGTATAAATATTACATATGTTAAAAAGGGTGATAGAGGGGTAAAAAAAGATAAGGATTAATACGTCCTAAAACCCTCTGAGATTTTTTTCAATTTTTCAAAAAGTTACCATGTTATTAACGTCTTTTACGTTTCAACTTCTTAAATTCAATATAATCAAGTATTTCCTTAGCATCTGCTTTTGTAAGCCCTTCCTTTTCAAGTATATCAGAAAGCGACATTATATCATTAGTTAACTTTTTATCATTGATAACAAAATCAGCCATGTCAACCTCAGGCTTTGGTATTGGGGTATTAGTCATTTGAGACCAGTTCTTAGCGTCCTGAAAATTCCACATGTGATTTAGTAGAGCAAAGAAGTTGGAATTCATACCATAAGCCAGCTTGAGTAATACTTCCATTTTAGGAAGATACTTATTTCCCTCAATATCAGATATAACCGCTATGCTAACACCAGTCCTACGACTCATTTCCCTAGAGGATATATTACCAGCTCTCTTTTTTAATAAAGAAACGTACTGTTTCAAATTGGCAGACATAAAGTTAATAGCTTTATCTATAAAAGCCTTATCTTTTTCAGTAAAATTTTCTCTTGGAGTTACTATTTTTTTTTCTTCTTTGTCTTTCATATATTTAACCATATCACTTCTGATTCATTTTGTCAAAAGCAAATAACAATACTGTTTTCAGCCATATATTAAGAGTAATTAAGTGTTCGTATATAAAAAATTCGTGCAACGGTTGATTTTTTTTAAAGATGTGTTATGATGCTGTTAGCAAATGGATAAATCAAGTAATGAATAACAAAGAGGTGAAGTCATGAATCTAAAACAGATAGAAGTAGAAAACCCGCAGGACTTAATGTCATTAAAAGAACTATGTCTTAAACACGGCTATAGTTATGATTATCTCTATAAACATTCAATATTGAGAGGTAATATTACCGTATATTATAGGGGGAGTTGGAAACTTAGTGAAAGCGAAGTCCTAGAGTTTAGTCGTGATGTAGGTGAAAAAAAATTAAACAAAGTTAGAGCTGATAAAGGGGGTGAGTGATATTGGCTGGAATAAGTAAAGTTAAACTAAAGCGTGCCAGTGGTAAAATTGTAACTAAATATAGAATTGCATATCGTGATATATATGGAAAGCAACATACTTCTAAGTTATACGACACAAAAGAGTCAGCAAAAAGAGACTTATACAAGTATGAGAAGGCAAACTTTGATACTCACAGTATAACAATTGGTCAGATGTGTAATGCTTACATAGAGTCCGCAAGAGCAAAACATTCCTACACAACATTATTAGATACGGCTGCGTACATGAAAAATCACTTGAGCAAACTATTCGATATAAAATATGAAAAGATAAGCTCAATTGATTTAGAAAAATTTATCAACGATATAGCTGAAAAACATACTCCAAATGTAGCTAATCAAGCATTAAAAAAAATAAAAGCTGTTGCTAGTTATTGCCTAAAACATGGATTGATTAGTGAGAATAAATTCAAGGTCGTTGCAAATTTAACAGTGGAAAACAAACCACACTACCCTTTAGAAACAGACGAAATAATTGCAGTGCTTAATAGTTGTGAAGAGATATACCCAAAGTCATTTACAATGATATACACTGGAATTGCAACTGGCATGAGATATGGAGAATTGTGTGCATTAACAGTTAAAGACATTCATTTTGAGTCCGACTCTAACTATATCCATATATCTAAGCAATTCACCAAAGGGAAATTATTACCTCATACTAAAACTAAAGATATAAGAGACGTAGTCATATTTGACGACTTGGCTGAAGTGCTTAAGGTTCATATTGAAAACTTACCTAAAGGGTCAACATTACTGTTTCCAAATGAGGCTGGTAATTACCAAAACCCTTCTAACCTAAGAAACAGAAGGTGGAAACCATTATTGGCTTATGTTGGAATTACAAAGAGAGTACGCATACATGATTTACGAGCCTCATATATAAATATGGCATTGTCAAGCGGATTAAGTATAAAGTTTGTGCAAAATCAAGCTGGACACTCTAAGGCTCAAACCACATTAGATATATATGCTAGTTGTAATAAAGCTATGAAAAAACAAGCTATGGAGGTGCTAAATGAGAAATTTTCTCAAAGAAATCATCTGTGAGCAAAATGTGAGCAAATTTGCTCAGCTAACAAAAAAACAAGAGCCTGAAACTCTTGTTTTTAAATGGTGGGCGTTGAGAGGCTCGAACTCCCGACATCCTCCTTGTAAGTTATTAAATCGTATTTTTTACGGTTTTTATATTTTTTACTAATTATACAAAATATAGCATTTTTTAAGGTGTTTTTAAAGAATTTTATCTTTTGTATATTTTGAATTTTTTATATTTTTCACATTTTAGACAAAATTTGTGAGAATTTTGTGAGAATTTTTTTCGGAGGGAATAAATGATAAATGAACTAAGTAAGCAAATCTGCGAGATTTGCGGGATAAAAGATAATGTTGATTTTTCCGAACCGACTAATTTCGTGAAATTACTTGAATTGCCGATTAATCCCAAAGGTACATTATTATGGTGGAAAATAAATCAATTACATAAAAATCCGCCTTATGAAAGAAGTAAATTTTTAATTTATTTATTAATTATTTTGAAAGAAAAATATAAATACCATTTTAAGGATGAAAAAGAAAAAGAAGAATTAAAGCAATCAATCAGAGAGAATTTTGAGAAGTATTCATCATATTGAATGTAATACAATCAAATAATATTTTCATTGTGTCGAAGGCATTAAACAGTGGCTAGAAAGCGAGTGTGAGGAATGAATAAAATAAGAAAAATCACAAGAATATTTGCAATTCCATTACTTTATTATGGTGGTTATTGAGCTTAATAGAATTCTTGATTTTATTTATATGTTGTTGTTTAGATTTTAACATTAACGAATTTGAAGCCTGTATTAGCGATTTAGGTGGTACGATTAAAGATTTTTTGAAAGAAGGAGTTGAAGGGCTATGACAGAACCAATAATAATTGACGGTATTGATGTGAGTGAGTGTAGTTACGCAATTTTACCTAAAAAACAATGTCCTATGAAATCAATGCCATACGCAAAAGAAACAAGCTGCACTGCCTGCAAAGAAAATAATACAAGATTAAATTTTTGTAAAAACAATCCTAATTGCTACTTCAAGCAGCTTAAAAGCAAAGAGCAGGAATGCAAAAGCCTATACAACAAACTCCAAAAAGCAGAAAATAATTGCATTAAAGTATTTAATCTTTTCTCTGAATTAGGCGAAAAATATACAAAATTAAAAGTGGAATGCGAGAAGTATAAAAAGTGCATAGATGACATAAAAATTATTAATAAAGATTTACTCAAGGGTATATGTGATAACTGCGACTGGCACAACACAGACGGATGCGACCCAGAAGATTTTGTTTGTGGAGAATTAATTAAGATAAAACAAAAAATAAACGAGGTGGAAAATGAAAAAGTATAACATTATATATGCTGACCCCCCGTGGGAATATAAAGAAAGCGGTGCAGGGCATAGAGGCACTGCTGGACTTCCATATTCCACAATGTCAACGGAAGAAATTTGCAAACTGCCCATAAAAGAATTACAGGCAGATAAATCAATACTTTTCATCTGGGCAACATTCAGAAAATTAAAAGAATGCTTAAAAGTGATTGATGCTTAGGGATTTGAATATTATGGTTTGGGTTTTGACTGGTGTAAATTGTCAAAAAATGGTAAGCCTGCTTGGGGGATGGGATATTATACCAGACAAAATAATGAAGTTTGTCTAATTGGAGTTCCACATAAAAAAGAGAATCGTTTAAAACCTGTAAACAGAGATGTATTATGCAGTATATTAGCTGAACGTGAGGAACATTCAAAAAAACCTGATATAATAAAAGATTTAATAGTAAGAGCCATAGGCGATTTACCC
>CANQCO010000029.1 GCA_947589705.1 Candidatus Gastranaerophilales bacterium | reverse complement strand
GCTTAAGTATATTAGCCGCATCTATTGCACCTTCAGCTGCACCTGCTCCGATTAGAGTGTGCATTTCATCTATAATAAGAATTATATTTCCCGCTTGGCGGATTTCATCCATAATCTTTTTGAGACGTTCTTCAAACTCACCTCTATACTTGGTGCCTGCTACTAAAAGCCCCATATCGAGCTGTACAACTTTTTTGCCTTCTAATATATCAGGTACTTCAGAATTTACTATTCTTGCAGCTAAACCTTCAACAACCGCCGTTTTACCAACACCGGGTTCACCTAATAATACGGGGTTATTTTTGGTTCTTCTTGCTAATATTTGTATTACACGTTCTATCTCTTTTTCTCTGCCTACAACAGGGTCTAAGCGCTGTTCTTGGGCTGCCAAGGTTAAATCCGTTCCGAATTCATCCAAACTCGGGGTTTTTGTCTTCCCTGATGAAGCAGTTGATGCTGTTGATGTTTGTGTCGGTTTTGTTTCTCCAAGCATTTTTATTACATTGCTTCTTACTTTATTTAAATCAACTCCTAAGTTTTCAAGTACCCTTGCCGCAACTCCCTCACCTTCTCTTATTAACCCTAAAAGAAGATGTTCTGTTCCTATATAATTATGTCCTAACTGTCTTGCTTCATCCCAAGATAGTTCTAATACTCTTTTTGCTCTAGGCGTAAAAGGAATTTCTACCGCAACAAAGCCAGAACCTCTGCCTATAATTTTTTCAACTTCTACTCTGGCATCTTTTAGTGTAACACCCATTGTCTTTAATGTCTTTGCTGCAACGCCGGTGCCTTCGCCTATTAATCCCAGAAGAACTTGTTCCGTACCTACAAAATTATGACCCAGTCTTCTTGCTTCTTCTTGTGCAAGCATTATTACTTTTATAGCCTTTTCCGTAAAACGTTCAAACATTGCTTTACTTCTCCTAATAAGACTCTATATTATATATTCTACACAATAATATAAATTATACAATCAGTTCAATAAATCTTTTAACCTATCCTCGGCGGGCAAATATTTCTCATTTACCTCTATTGCTTTCCTAAATTCATTTATAGCTTCATCTTTTTTATTTATTTTAATGTATATTTCTCCTAATAAAAAATGTGATTCAGGATCTTTGTAACATATTTCTATACTCTTTTTTATATGGTTTTTACTTTCTTCATAATATTGATTGTTATATAATACTCTGCCTATATATTTATATATTTCCATATTATATTTTGATAAATATTTAGTTTTGTTTATTATTTTATATATTAAATTATTTTGTTTATTTCTGAATAACATATCTAAATCCTGTTCATAAAAATTTCTTATTTGAAAATAAGTGGGATATGATTCTGTATCTTTTATTATATTTATTATATTTATAAGCCAGTTTATAAACGAGGATTCATCTTTTATATTATTTAATAGTACTAAAGCAGTTTCTAAATCACCTTTTAAAAATTTTATATAAGCACAATTTTGTATATTATTTGCTTTTTTAAAATATTCATAAGCTTTGTCAAGTTCTGTTGTATTTAAATAAATTTGACCAAGCATATTAAAACTCCGAGAATCTGTTTTGAACTTTAATAATTCTTTAATCTCGGAGTAATCTTTTTTTATATATAATAATTCTTCTAATTTTCTGTCGGACATTAACTTGCTTTATGAATGTTTTTTATCTTAGCTTTTTCTTGAATAATGAAATTTCTTGCACTCGGATGAATATTGTTGCTGTAATATCCGTCAATAAGTCTTTCTATTTCAAGTTCACCGGCATCTTTAGGTACTTCCTCAACAACTACCGGCGGAGGCGGTGTTAGATATTCCTCTATAAAACTTTCCGGATTTGCTTTTAATTTGACTAATTCATCATATGTAAATTTTTGGTATTTGCATCTTATCGGTTTTTCCATACATAGTTTAGCTTGTATAGAATAAGATGTTAATAAAGGAACCGTATTTAATTCTATGACTTTATCAAACGCAATATTAGCATCTTTTTTCATTGCTATATTCATATAGGAATTTCCTAAATAATACCAAGCGACTGCACTGGAAGGCTCTTTTGTTGTATATATTCTTAAATCTGATATACAACCTATGAAATTTTTATTTTTATATTTTGCGATTGCTGCTTTTATTGTATCATTACCGCTTGTTGTTGCTGCTGTTGCTGCTTTTACTGTTTCTAATCCCATTCCTATAGTTAATGCAGCTATTACCAATATAAAAAGTTTTTTCATTTCCGTTTCCTTTTTTATTGTTTTTTATTTTAAAAACAACTCTACCTATTCTATTTATATTATAAACTATTTTTCGCAAAAAAGATTATATTTAATATAATTATATGTATAATATTCCTTTTTCAAAATAAATTAAACGTATGAATTTATCGCTTTAATATTAAAATACTGATTTTATAGTAAATTGTTGTTTTTTATTCCATTAAAAGAATGAAAAATTATTAAAATACTATGTTAACATTTGTAACACATGTATAATGATATATGTATATGTAGAATATACAAACGGAGGAGAAAATGAAAATTAAAATAAAAGAGACTGTTAAGTTGAAAAAAGGGTGGAGCTTATACAAGCTTGCCAAAGTTCTTAATCTTCCTCAGCAAACGGTATATTCTTGGGCATCAGGCAGAACTCAGCCTTCTTATGAAAATATGGACAGATTGTGTGAAACTTTAGGCTGCGGTGTAGGTGAGCTTTTTGAAGCTGAACCCGTACAGCAAAAACTTGATTTCGCCGTTAATCAGTAATTGTTTTCGTGCGCTTCATTTACGATTTGTTCTGTATTTATGTCTATTGATTCATCTTTATTTGAAAGATAAATTAAATATTCTATGTTCCCCTTTGTGCCTTTAATAGGTGAATAAGTTAAACCGTTTATATTTAAACCTATTGATTTTGCATAATCCATAATATTGTTTATTACTTGAATATGGGTTTGTTTTTCTTTCACGATTCCGTTTTTACCGACTTGTTCTCTGCCCGCTTCAAACTGCGGTTTTATTAATGATACTATTTCAAAATTGCTTTTATCTGCCAGTTTTATAATGTTATTTAAAACTTTTGTTATTGAAATAAAAGATAAATCCATTGTAATAAAATCGGCTCTTTCGTCTTTAGCCGAGTATATTGCTGATTCGGGGCAGTTTTTTATGTTTACTTTTTCAATTACTTTAACTCTTGAATCAGTTCTGAGCTTCCAAGCTATTTGACCGTAGCCGACATCTACGCTGTATACTTTTTTTGCGCCGTTTTGCAGCATGCAGTCGGTGAATCCCCCCGTGGAGGCACCCGCATCAAGACATATTTTATTATTCAAATTAATATTAAATTCTTTTATTGCTTTATCAAGTTTAAATCCGCCTCTTGATACAAACGGCATTGTTTTTATTTCAATATTTGTATTCTCTTTTAATTCAATTAAAAAACCGGATTTTGTAATTGTATTTCCGTCTATTTTTACATCTCCCGCCATAATTGAGGCTTGGGCTTTACTTTTTGTGTCAAAATATCCTTTTTCTGTCAGTATTTTATCAAGTCTTTCTTTTGTCATCAGAGTTTAAATACCTTTTTCGCATTATCCGTTGTGTATTTTTTTACCGTTTCCGTGTCGATATCTTTTAATAAAGCAATTTCTTGAGCTATATATTTTAAATAAAGCGGTGAATTTATTTTGCCTCTATATGGAACAGGGGCAAGATATGGTGCGTCTGTTTCAAGAAGCAGTCTTTCTAAGGGAACATATTTGGCAGCTTCTTTTAGTTCTTTAGCATTTTTAAACGTAACCACACCGCCTATTGCTATATAAAAACCGTTATCAATACATTTTTTTGCAAAATTAACGTCCCCTGAAAAACAGTGAAAAATTACATCTTTCAAATTAAATTCTTTTATAATATTAAAGCAGTCATCATGAGCTTCTCTATCGTGTATTATTACGGGACATTGAAACTCTTGCGCTATTTCAAGCTGTTTTATTAAAATATCTTTTTGTTCTTCTTTACTGTCTATGCCGTAGTGATAATCAAGACCTATTTCGCCAATACCCACAACTTTTTTATGTGATAACAGTTTTTTTATCTCGTTTTCGGAATCAGAGTTATAAGTATTAAATTCAGAAGGGTGTATGCCGATTGCGCCGTATAACATATCATATTTTTCGCACAGCTCTATAATTTCATTAAAAGTTAAAGGTTCTACCCCAGGTATTATTACTTTTTCTATATCGCTTTTTTTAAGCTCCGATATAAAATCATCAAAATTTTCTCTGTATTCTTCAAAATTAATATGTGAATGTGTATCAATCATATAGGTTATTGCCTTTTATTATTGATATTTTAATATAATTATTATTAAATTTATTTGATTGTAAATAAAATTAACAAACAGGCAAATAAAATATTCAGCTGATTTGTAATACATGTAGATTACGGCGGAGTAAAAAAGTGTCTAACGTAATAGAGGCAATAACAGCTTCAAGAGCAAACATTAATAATAATAAGAAAAACAAAAAAAAGGTCACTACGGCATCTATAATAGGCGGTTTGGCAGGTATAGGCGCAGGTGTGGGAGCTGTTTATGCGCTTGCAAAAACAAAAAATCCTTCAATTGCTCTAAAAAATCTGACTTATGATGAAAAAGATGTTCTTATGGTTGGACTTGGTGCCGTTACTGGTGGACTTACCGGCGGTATTTTATCTGATAAAAATAAAGAAAATCATAAATATAAATTAAGAGAAGCAGCTCAACAGTATATCGGAAGTATATTTTTCCCTGTTAGTATGCTTGCCGTTGTTAATAAAATATTAGATAAGGCAAATATAAAAATGCCGCAAATCCCTTCTGCAAACGGCGGATTTAAAGTTTTAAACCGAATAATAAGCATGCTTCCGAGAGCCGCCGCTACGATTATTACTTTAGTCAGCGGTATGGAAATAGGTAATAAAATAGTAAATAAAGCTAACAATAAAATATTTAAAGAAGAAATTAAGCATGATGTTAAACCCGAGGATTATTTGGTTCACGCTGATGATTTATGTCTTACAGCCAGCATGCTTTTAAAAGATGTACCTTATATATCTTCAGTTACTTCTAAAATCCTGCCTTTAACTTTTATTATTGCAGGGTCTAAAGTGGGAATGCAGCAAAAAGAAAATTAGTCAATTAATTCACTCATTATTTCACTGCTTAAAAGTACTCCTTTTAAAGTTAATCTGCAGCGGTTATTTCTAACTTCCAGCATATTTAAATCCTGATATTTTTTTATTATTTTTTTGTAATCGTTTAAAAAATCGATGTTGAATTTATTGTTTAGTTCATTGATATTAATACCTTCATTAAGTCTTAGGGCTAAAAATATTTCTTCTTCCTTAATCTGATTTTGAGTAAGAGCTGTTTCTTCTTCTTTTTTCAACGGGTTATATATATATTTATCAAATTCGGATTGATTTTTGTATCTGATATTATTTATGTATCCGCTTGCATTTAAGCCGAATCCGAGATAATTTTTATTTTGCCAGTATGCAAGATTATGCCTTGACTCATACCCGTTTTTTGCAAAATTGCTTATTTCATAGTGTTTATAATTATTCTCTTTAAATCTTTTGCATAAATATTCATAATATTGCGCCTGACTTTCGTCATCGGGCAGGTTAGAGGGAGGATTTTTGTAGAAGTATGAATTTTCATCTATTTTTAAACCGTAAGCCGAAATATGTTCACTACCAAGTATAATGCTGTTTTCAACATCTTGTTTAAACACTTCAAACGATTGATTGACAAGCCCATATATAATATCAATATTTATATTGTCAAAAGACGCAAGTCTTAATGTCTCAAATGCCTTATATATTGTGTCTTTTGTATGATTTCTGCCTATTATATTTAATATTTCATCATTAAAACTTTGAACACCTAAAGAAATTCTGTTCACTCCCATTGATTTAATTTCTTTAAATTTATTTTTTTCAACGGTTTCAGGGTTTACTTCAAGAGTTATTTCAGCATTTTCATAAAAAGAAAAAAGGGAAACTATCTCATTGATGTCCTCTATATCAAGTAAGGACGGAGTTCCTCCCCCTATATATAGTGTTTTTAATTTCTCTTGTTTATATTTTTGTTTTATTTCTTTTAATAGTGCTTTTATATATTGTTCTTTATATTCTATATTAACTCCCGAAACAAACGAACAATATTTGCATTTTCTTTTACAAAACGGTATATGAATATATGCGTGTTCCATATAAAAATTATCTTTACTTTTTTGATAAATTGAAACTTTGTATACTCTTTGTTACAATTTTGGCAAAGGATATTAATAATGCAAAATGTAAAAATAACAAAAATGACATCTGATGATGTTAATGATGTCTATGATATTGAACAGTTGATTCATCCTGAACATCATTGGTCTAAAAATTCTTTTTACAATGAACTTGCTAACAATCTTGCTGTTTATTACTCCGTAAAAAATCAAGATGATAAATTAGTTGCATATATAGGTTTTTGGAAAATTATAGAAGAAGCTCATATTACTGCACTAGCAGTTCATCCTGATTATAGGAATATGCAATTGGCTCAACTGCTTCTTATTAAATCTATTGATGATTGCTATAAAGATATGATTAAATTTATAACTCTTGAAGTAAGGGAAAGTAATATTCCCGCTATTAATCTATATTCTAAGTTTTTATTTGAATCTGTAGGAGTAAGAAAAAATTACTATCAGGATAACGGTGAAAATGCTATTATTATGTTTACACAAAATATCTGGTATGATAAATTTAAAAATAATTTTAATAAAATAAAAAACGAAATAACAAAGGTAAAATATTCTTATGATTAATAAACGATTAAGAGCAGGGCTTATAAGGTTATATAAAGATAACAAAAAAATGAGATTTACACTGGGAACATTAACTCTGGTTTTTATATGTATTTTATTGCTTATAATATCTACTTTTTCTGAAATAAGTATTAGCATAGAAGATTATATAAAATTGGGATATGTGCCTCAGATACCTGTATTATTATTTATTGCTGCTCTTTTGGCTCCGGAATGGGCTTTAATTACCGTATTATTATATATAATTTTGGGATTAACTCCGTGGTTTCCGATATTTGCCCTAGGAGGCGGACCTTCTTATATTTTACAATATAATTTTGGCTATATTCTTGCTTATATCTTCTCTGTTATCATTTGTTCCAATAAACTTAAAAATAAACCTTTTTTTAAAGATATTATTTTAGGTGTTTTATACGGAGTTTTAATTGTTCATATCATAGGAATTATTTATATGACAGTTCTTGCTTTTATAAGACATGAATCTTTTGACTTTATATTTAATTGGATATATTATCAATCAATTATTAAATTATTGTTTGATATAGTAATAAGCTTTGTAACTGTGCTAATTGCTATGGTTTTGAGAAAAATATTGTGGGTTGTTTTTGCTTGATTACAGTCCTAAAGGTACTAGAATAGAATACAAAAGTCTTTCTAATATTTGAAGAGCTATAATTGCAACAATCGGTGAAATATCAAGCATTCCAATCGGTGGAATTATTGCTTTAAACGGAGCCATTATTTTATTATAAACCGCAACTATAGAGGCTAGAGGCTCTTTTTCAATGTTAAAAACAGGTATCCAGCTTATTAATACCACAACAATTATTATTAAATATATTATTTTAAATACTATAGATATTGCGTAAGAAATCATTTTAATCCTATCTATGATGTTTGAGATGTTTTATAACATTCACAATTGTTTCTTTCAACAGGAATGTTTTCTATAATAGCGAGTAATAATTTTTTTAATCTTGAAATATTAGATTTAAATACCTGAATAACTTCTTGATGAGTAACGGGAGGAACATCACCAACCAGTCCTGCATCATAATCAGTTATAAGAGCAATGGTTAAAGGACACATATCAAGCTCTCTAACAAGATGGACTTCGGGATATTGGCTCATGTTAATAACTTCCCAGCCCTGATTTGTAAAAAATTTAGATTCTGCTTTTGTTGTAAATCTTGGACCGTTTATAACAACAACACATCCTGTTTCATGAACAGTTATCCCTTGTTTTTTTGCTTGTTCGATTGCTATTTCCCTGAGTTCGGGACAATATGGGTCGGCGGCACTCGGGTGAACACAATTTGGACCTTCAAAAAATGTATTTTTTCTTCCGTCCGTCCAATCTATAAATTGGTCGCATATTACAAAATCTCCGGGTTTAACATGTTTTTGCAAACTGCCTGCCGCACATGGAGATATTACTCTTGTTACTCCCAAAGATTTTAATGCCCAAATGTTAGCTCTATAATTAATTGTATGAGGAAGAAATCTATGGTCTCTGCCGTGTCTTGGTATAAAAGCAACTTTATGTCCGTGTATTTCGCCTATTGTTATAGGATCTGACGGTTTCCCGTATGGGGTATCCATTGTTATTTCATCATAAGGTTTTCCTGATTCTTTAAAAAAATCATAAAATCCGCTTCCGCCTATTATCCCTATATCCGCTTGTTTCTTTTCGCTCATATATTGCTCCCTCTATTTTATTGATTTATTTTGACACAGACACAAATTTTGTACAATATACTTATAAAAAAACACGATAAACTTTTGTTTATCGTGTTTTTCTTTTAGTTTTTAATAGTTATTATAAATTACCTTCAGAAGATTGAAGTGACATATCAACTAATCCATTCTCTAGTTCAAATTCATCAGTATCAGGAGTATCAACTCTGCCGTCATAACCTACACGAATTTTTAATCCTAAATCATCTGCATCTCTGCCTCTTGTTTTTTCTAAGGAATTAATTTCATTTTTAGAAAGTGCTCTATCTGCATAAATAGTACGGTTATCTGATGTAAATTTACCTTCGAGCCCCCAATATCTTATACCGTCATTAGTTGTAAAGTTAGGATTTGCAAAAGAAGATGAACCTGCAGGAATATTGCAATTAACATTTCCTGCAATATTTAAAGATTCAGCAACTGATTCACAAAATGCTTCGGGTTCTATTTTCGTATCTTTCCAATAAGCAGCAGAATTAGCTGTATTAGGAAATGAATCAGAATCCATTGCTTGAGAAAGTGCTTTTTGCATTGTGTATAGTGCCTTTTTATATGTGAGTTTATCTTTATCAGGACGTGAACTTTCTAATACAGGAATTAATAAAGCAGCAAGTACACCCAATATTGCTAATGTAACAAGCGCTTCTGCAAGAGTAAATGCAAATTTTCTTTTCACAAATTTTTCCTTATGCTCAATATTACTATATTAATAATACCACATTTTTTTTATTTCAACACTCTAATTATTTTGATTCGTAGAAATAAATTTTTTAATAATATCATTTTCAAAATCCCAATCAGAAGAAGACTTTGTTTTAACTCTTCCGTCATTAGTAACTAATATTTTAAGTCCGGGATTTGTATGTGAAGCGTCACGTGTAGTTTTAAGTGCTTTTTTTTCTGATTCAGAAAGTTCTCTATCCACGTAAATTGTCTTTCCTTTTTCTTCTTTATATCCTGTAGCGGTGAAATTTGTACCTTCAAGTCCCCATATTTTTATACCGTCAGATGTAGTTAAATTTGGTTTGTCATAAGTTGAAGTTCCGCTGCAATTTGCTTCTCCCAGTGTATTCAGTGAATTTTCAAATGCTTCACAAAAACCGGAGTCTGTTACCTCAGGATCTGCCCAATATTCTGTTGATAATGATGACATAGGATCATTCATTACATTTACCATTGCTGCTTGTATATTATATATCGCTTTTTTGTACATCATTGCATCTTTACTTGGTTTTGAATTCATAAGCAAAGGAATACTTATTGCCATTATTATTCCTAAAACTATCATTGTTATAAGTACTTCTGCAAGGGTAAATCCTTTTTTCATATTTTTTAATCCTTATTTTGTTACCTTACTTTCTTAGTATATCATTTTTTATTAAATGTAACAAAAAACTTATTATGTTACTTGATATAAATTTTTTAGTGTTTATAATTCATATAGGATTACTTTTAATTGAGGTGATAAAAATGAAAAAAGACATACATCCGGAATATAAAAAAACCGTAATAAAATGTGTTTGCGGTAATGAAATTGAAACAGGTTCTGTTCTTGATGATATTACTGTTGAAATTTGTAATAATTGCCATCCGTTTTATACCGGGAATCAAAAAATTGTTGATACGGAAGGAAGAGTTGAAAGATTCAAAAGACGTTATCAGCAAAACAAGAAATAACTTTAAACTGTGCCTTTTAGGCGCAGTTTTTTATGCCCACTTTAAGTGGGTATTTATGTGTTAAGAGGAGGTATGATATGGCAAATGATAAGTATGCACAGGTCAGATTAATATCAAAGCCCGAAAATATGCTTAAAACTATTTATACTGCTTGCAGAACCTGCTATAGCGCAGATTCCCCTCTAAATATATATGATTGTGAATCTGCTCAAGATAAAGAAAAAATGCTTAAACTGATAAAAAGAGTTATTTCATCGGGACATTATTCTACTATTGAACATATTCAGATAAGTTTTGCTATTAGTAATATTTCAAGAGCATGTTCTCACCAATTAGTTAGACACAGACTTATGTCATTTTCTCAAAAATCTCAAAGATATGTAAAAGAAAAAGGGCAATTTGATTATTTAACTCCTGATACTATTGAAAAAAATATAGAATTAAAAGAAAAATTTGATAACTTTATGACAAAAATTGCCGATTTTTATTTGGAATTAACTGAAGCCGGAATACCTGCTGAAGATGCAAGGGCAGTACTTCCGAATGCTGCTTCAACATCAATGGTGGCAAGCTTGAACTTAAGAGAGTTAATCCATCTGGCAAATTTAAGATTGTGTTCAAGAGCTCAAACTGAAATAAGAATACTTGTTAAAAGAATGTGCGATGAACTTATAAAAGAAGAAGATTGGTTAAAAGATTATTTAGTCCCTAAATGCGAAAGATTGGGATATTGCGACGAAGACAAATCATGCGGCAGAATGCCGGTTAGGGTGTAATTATTATGAAAGATATGCTTGATAAAATACTTCAAATTGAAAGTAAATATGTAGAACTCGGTCAAATTCTGTCCGATCCTGAGGTTATACAAGATTATAACAGGTTTAAAACACTATCCAAGCAAAGAAAAGCAATGGAAGAAACTGTTGAAGTATATCACAATTGGAAAGATTGTGAGCAAGCTGTTAATGATGCGCATGAAATGATTAAAAATGAATCGGATGAATCAATGAAGGAGTTTCTCAGAGGCGAAATCGAATCGAACGAAAAAAAGATGACGGAGCTTGAAGAAAGAATGAAAGTTCTTTTGCTTCCTAGAGATCCTATGGATGATAAAGATATTATGCTTGAAATAAGAGGTTCTGCCGGAGGAGACGAAGCCAATATATTTGCCGGTGACTTGATGAGAATGTATTTACGATATGCTGATAAACAAGGCTGGCAAACTCAAATTTTGAGTAAAACAGACTGCGAAGCAGGCGGTGTATCTGAAGTTATTATCTCTATTAAAGGAGACAGTATTTATTCAAAACTTAAATATGAATCAGGGGTTCATAGAGTTCAAAGAGTTCCTGCAACAGAATCTCAAGGCAGGGTTCACACTTCAACCGCCACTGTTGCAGTTATGCCCGAAGTTGATGATGTTGAAATAGAACTCAATATGAATGATATAGAAATAACAACCGCACGTTCGGGCGGTGCCGGCGGTCAGAATGTTAATAAAGTTGAAACCGCAGCCAGAGTCTTTCATAAGCCTACGGGAATAATGATATTCTGCACCGAAGAACGTTCACAGCTTCAAAATAAAGAAAGAGCGCTTCAAATTTTAAAAGCGAAATTATATGATATGGAAGTGCAAAAACAAATGAAAGAAGTAACCGACTTAAGACGTTCACAAGTCGGAACTGGCGACCGTTCGGAACGTATCAGAACATACAATTTCCCGCAAGGAAGATTAACAGACCACAGAATAGGGCAAAACCTTAATGTATGGACTGTTATTGACGGTGATTTGGATGAATTAATCGAACTTTTAATGGCTCATGACCAAAAATTAAAACTTGAAAAATTGGCAGAAATTAATTAAAGGGGATATTTGTTAAAATGCAGGAATATAAGCATTATCCTGTTATGCTAAATGAAGCTGTTGATGCGCTTCATTGTGAAAATGGCAAACTTTATATTGATGCTACACTTGGCGGCGGGGGATATAGCGAGTTAATTTTAAAAAGAATTCAGCCTGCGGGAAAGCTGATTTCCTTTGATATAGATATAGACGCCGTAAATGCCTCAAAAGAAAGATTGAAAGATTACAAAAATTTAACTATTGTTAACGATTCATATACAAATATTAAGAAATATTTATTTGAAAATAATATAAAAGAAATAACAGGAGGGATAGTTTTTGATTTGGGAGCTTCAACTCCTCAATTAACCTCTGATTCTAGAGGATTCAGCTTTATGAAAGATTCAAAATTAGACATGAGGTTTAATCAAAATGCTGATTTTTCCGCCTATGATGTAGTGAATGATTATAGAGAAGATGAACTTGTAAGAATATTCAGTGAATACGGTGAAGAAAGATTCTCAAAACGTATAGCAAAAAAAATAGTTGAAACACGTAAAATAAAACATATAAAAACGACTAAAGAGCTTGTAGATATTATTTTAGACGCAACGCCAAGAATTAAATCCAAAATTCATCCCGCAACAAGAGTTTTTCAGGCAATCAGAATTGAAGTTAATCATGAATTGGACAATATTAAAAATACTTTAAATGATGTGCTTACATTATTATCAAATAATGCTATACTATCAGTAGTAACTTTCCATTCGTTAGAAGATAGAATAGTCAAGAATATATTCAGAGATTATTCAAAAGAAAGTTACAGCGAGGAGGAAAAAAGATATATTCCACCATTATTGGAAGTGGTTATAAAAAAACCTTTAACTGCAAGTATGGAGGAAATAAAAATAAATCCTCCTTCAAGGTCGGCAAAATTAAGAATAGCCAAAAAAATAAATTAGGTTAGTTGATTCAGAGGAGATAAGTTGGGCAGGTCGTCAATCAGATATGTTAATGGCAGTTATGGTTCTAACAAGCGTAAAACGCTTGCTCCTGTTAATGGGAATTCTGTCGTTTACGGTAAATTTCCTGCTTATTCCGGTAAAAAAAGTGCTATGGACAGATTCAATAAATTTTTAATGTTGGTTCTTTTGATTTTAGTTTTTATTTCTGCTGTCAGCTATTATTTTGTTTCTGATCGTGAAAAGAAAATGAATAATATCGGGCATGAAATTGTATCTTTAGCTAATGAAAATTTGGAACTTCAAAATAAAATAGATAATTTACACTCATTTAACAAGGTGGATGTGGCTATTCATAACAAAACCATGCTTGATACCGCTAAAAGAGTTATTGAAATACCGGAATCGGATGTTCTTCCTATTGTTAAGATTAAAGAAAATAATATTAATTATTCTTGGTCCTTAGGATATTAACTTTAGTAAAATTCTTTTCTCTATTAGATTATTGTGCTACCCTGTAGTTGAGGGATTTTTAATGACAAATTTAAATGAGAAAGAAAAACTTAAAAAAGTAGAAAAACGGATAAAAGACGCACATAGTATCGTTCTTTTAATTTTTTGTTTCGCTATAATATATCTTTTCCTGCTGCAAATTGTGGATATAAGACATTACAGAATGAGAGCAAAAAATCAAAGATATAGTAAAAGTTTTGTATTAAGAGGTCAAATAGTCGACAGAAACGGGGTAAGACTTGCTACCGATCAAACTTCATACAATGTTTATGCACACAGAGAATATTTTGACCATACTCCGGAAGAACTTGCTGATATGTTATCTCCTATTTTGGGAATAAGTAAAAAAAATCTTATTTCATCCATAAATAAAGGTTCTACCGTAATACTATTAAAAAAAGATATAGATAGACCAATTGCAGATAAAATTAGAAAATTAGGTTTAAGAGAAATTAGTCTTGATAAAAAAAATGAAAGAGTATATCCTCAAGAAGACCTTGCCGCACATATTATAGGTTATTATAATCCTGATGCGGATACAGCTTCAGGAGTTGAGCTTACCGCTAAAAATAAGCTTGAAGATGTAGGCATGGATGTAAAAATCCAAAGAACACCAAAAGGCGATATTATCTATGAAGCAGGTACCGATCCTGTTTTAGCTTCAACTCCCAAAATCGGTAAAACTGTTACATTAACTATAGATTCTGCAATTCAGCATGTTTGTGAGCGTGAACTGTTTAAAACTATTGATGAAAAAAAAGCTCTAAGAGGTGCCGTAATTGTTATGAATCCAAAAAACGGTGAAATATTGGCTTATGCCGTTTACCCTAAATACAATCCTAATAAATATAAGACAACTAATGCGTTAACACTTAAAAATTGGTCGCTGACCGATGTTTATCCTCCGGGTTCCACATTTAAAACTCTTACGGTTGCGTCAGGTATAGAGAGCGGTAAAATTAATGCCGGAAGCAAAATACTTGATACAGGGAAAATGAAGCTCGGCAACTGGACTATTCAAAATTATGATTATGCTAAACATCCGTATCCCGGCATGATAAATTTGGTATATCTTTTGGAGCATTCAAGTAATGTCGGAAGTGCAAATATTGCTTTAATGATGTCGCCTCTTGAATATTACAATATACTTTCTAAACTCGGAATAGGACAAAAAAGCGGAATTGATTTGGCAGGTGAGTCAATAGGATTGTTACCTAAACCGTTTAAATGGGATAAATCACGGCAAGCTTCCATGGGATATGGTTATGGCGCTTCCGTTACTGCAATGCAGATGGTAAGTGCTGTGTCTGCGCTTGCTAATGACGGAGTCAGGGTTACTCCTCATGTTATAAAATACAGCCCTGAAGAAGAAGAGGATAAAGTAAAAAGAGTTCAGGCAATAAGTCCTCAAACTGCTAAAACTGTTACTCAACTTCTTGCTAAAAGTGTTGCTAACACTAAAACTCCCCTAAATCTTGAAAATTATACGGTTGCTGCTAAAACAGGTACTTCTAAAAAACCGATGGAACATAAAAAAGGTTATTCAAATGCGCTTTACGCTTCTGCTATTGGGTATCTGCCTGCCAGCAATCCTCAAATATTAATTTATGTTATAGTAGATTCGGCATCGGTTGGGGCTGTGTGGGGTAATACAGTTGCTTCTCCTATTTTTAAAGAAGTTGCTCTTCAGAGTGCCAGAATCCTTAATATTCCCCCGGATAAAAATGTAGATGTAAAAGTACAGTGAGGTTAATATATGCTATTAAGTGAATTGATTAAAAATATTGATAATTATCAAACTAAAAATTTTGAAGATATTGAAATTACCGGATTGTCATATAATTCAGCAACTACTCAAAAAGGTGACATGTTTATTTGTATAAAAGGTGAAACTTCTGATGGACATAATTTTGTTGATTCAGCATTAAAAAAAGGCGCTGCTGCTATCTTCTGTGAACATGAAGTTGATTCTGATACTGTTCAGGTAATTGTTAGTGATACAAAAAGGACTATGGCTTATATTGCTTCAGCTTTTTATAATAATCCTTCCAAAGAATTAAATCTTATCGGTATAACCGGTACTAACGGAAAAACAACTGTTACACATTTGATACAAAGAATACTTGAACACAATAATGAGACTTGCGCTCTTATAGGTACTTTAGGTTATAAAATGTCTAGTGCTGATTCCTATAAAGAAGCTAAACATACAACTCCTCAGCCTCCTGAACTTCAAAAAGATTTAAGATTAATGGCGGACGGAGCTATTAAAAATGTTGTTATGGAAGTCAGCTCTCATTCTCTCGAGCAAAACAGAGTTGGCGGTTGTGATTTTAACGGGGCTGTTTTTACTAATCTTACTCAAGATCATCTTGATTATCATATAACTATGAGAAATTATTTTAAGGCAAAAGCTATTCTTTTTGAAAATTTAAAAAAAGGTTCTTTTGCTGTTATTAATGCTGATGATGAATATGCTAAGGATTTTCTTTCTGTTATTCCTGACGGAGTTAAGGTAGTTACTTATGCAGTTAAAAGTAATGCTGATGTTAAAGCGGAAAATATTGATTTTTCTGTTGACGGTGCTAAATTAACTGTTAAATTTAATAATATGAAAGTTAATTTAAACTTACATCTTAACGGTATGTTTAGTGTTTATAATGCTTTGGCTGCTTTTAGTGCTGCTTATGCAATGAACATTGATTATAAAATTATTACCGAAGCACTTGAAAACACAAAAAGTGTTGCAGGAAGATTTGAAATTGTATCTAAAAGACCATTGGTTATAGTTGATTACGCTCATACTCCCGACGGACTTGAAAATGTACTGAGAGCTGCAAGAGAACTTACTCCTAAAGAAAGTAATTTAATATGCTTATTTGGCTGCGGTGGTGACAGAGATACAACTAAACGTCCTAAAATGGGTAAAATAGCTGATGAATTGGCTGATAAAGTTGTTGTAACTTCTGATAACCCTAGAAGTGAAGATCCTCAGCTTATAATTTCAGATATAATGACGGGTATTAAAACTGTTGATACCCATAGAATCTTCGTTGAACCGGATAGACGCTCTGCCATTAAATTCTTAAAGAATATTTCTAATGATTCGGATGTTATTGTTATTGCAGGTAAAGGGCATGAAGATTATCAAATTTTGAAAAATGAAACTATTCATTTTGATGACAGAGAAGAAGCGAGAAAAGTTTTTCCCGCAGCGGCGGGTTTAAAATCAGTTTAAAAAAATATCGGAGGAATTTATGAAATTAACTATATTAGGTCCGGGGTGTTGGGGGTTAACGCTTGCTTGGCTTCTTAATAATAATTTTAGTGAAATATGTGTTTGGGGAAGAAAAGAAGATATTTCTGATGAACTTAGAACCTATAAAAGAACCTCTAAGCCTTTGTCCGTTCAATTGGATAATAAAGTTGATGTAACCGATGATTTAAAATCAGCAATTAATGGTGCCGATGTAATTTTGCTTGTTGTTGCAACATCAGGTATTCGTCCTGTTTGCAAGCAGTTAAAAGAAGCCGGACTTAAAAATACTCAAATCCTTGTTAATTTGTCAAAGGGGCTTGAACTTCCGTCACTTAAGCGTATGTCTGAAGTTATAAAGGATGAACTGCCAGAGTCGAAATTAGTTATTTTATCAGGTCCTACACTTGCAAAAGAAATTTTAAACGGCTGTCCTACTGCTGCTTCTGTAGCTTGTGATGATATAATTGCTGCTCAGTTTGTTCAAAAACACTTAAGTGTTCCTTCTAAATTCAGATTGTATACTAATACAGATGTTATTGGTGTTGAGCTTGGAGGAAGCTTAAAGAATGTTATTGCAATAGCCTCCGGTTTCGCTGATGCTATGAAACTTGGAGATAATTGCAGAGGCTCTTTATTGACAAGAGGTATGGCTGAAATAGTTAGAATTTCAATTGCTCTTGGCGCAAGACCCTCAACATTGTACGGGCTTTCCGGTATGGGTGACTTAATTGCAACCTGCTCAAGTCCTTTTAGCAGAAATTTTACCGTTGGTTCTATGCTGGGGCAAGGTAAAAAAATTGATGATATATTAAATGAGTTAGGTTCGGTTGCGGAAGGGGTTAAAACCTCAAAAGCTCTTTGTGAACTTGCGGCTAAATTAAATATTGATGTACCTCTTTCTTCTGCTATATATGAAGCTGTCTATACTGATATTACGCCTCAGGAAATACTTGATAAATTAATGAACAGAAAACTTAAACAAGAAGATGAATATAATTTGAAATAAACGAGGTGTATTTGTGTCAGATAAAACAGATATAAATAATTCAGTTGATGATCTTATTAAAGAAGGTGATAATTTCTATTCTGGCAGAAATTATAAAGAAGCAATTAAAAATTATAAAATTGCTCTTATTATGTCTAAAAATATACCTAAAGCTAAACTGGGAGGTTTATATATTAAACTTGCTAATGCTTATTATAATTTGTCTGATTCAGATAAATATTCTTATTACTATGAAGAATATTTAAAAGACTTTCCAAAAGGTCAGACGAGTATTTTTTCAAGACTTTCTCATGCTTATTATAATATTGATATAGATAAAAGTATTGATTATCATAATAAAGCTTTAAATATTGAAGTTAATAAATATGATTCTGCTTGTAAATTATTTGCTCTTTTAAAGTCTTCTTTTTATTCTCAAAGTGATATAAAGGATGAATCAGAATATGAAGCGGAGCAGATAAAAAATAAATTTTTTAAAAATATTAAAAAATATAATTTTGACAACAAGAAAAGCCAAAAAAATAAAAAGTTAAATATTGGATATTTATCTTCCGATTGCTATGCTCATACAATGATGAATTATATGATTCCTATTTGGGAAAATCATAATCAAAATGAATTTAATTTCTTTATTTTTAATTGTTCAACAAAAACAGATTCAAAAACGGAAAAAATAAAAAGTATCGGGTTTAAGATGTTTGATTGTGCCAATATGCAAGAAAAAGAACTTGCAGATTTAATTTATAAAAATGATATTGATATATTGGTTGATTTAGGCGGTTATACACATTTAAAAAGCTATGTGCATTTTTATAAGCCGGCTCCTGTTATTATTTCTTATCTCGGTTACCTGAATACTCTTGGTATAAAAGAGGTTGATTATATTTTAGCAGATAAGT
The DNA here is from genome assembly GCA_947589705.1 of Candidatus Gastranaerophilales bacterium. Taxonomy (GTDB): domain Bacteria; phylum Cyanobacteriota; class Vampirovibrionia; order Gastranaerophilales; family Gastranaerophilaceae; genus Avigastranaerophilus. The sequence goes on along the minus strand of CANQCO010000029.1, from coordinate 5,936 downwards.
TTTCAATTCCCGAAAAAACTAGTGATTTATATACGGAAAAACCTTTATATATTAACAATTATCAAATATTCACGGAAAAAAATCTGCCTGAGCTTACTGATTCTCCTTTTAAAACTAACGGATATATTACATTTGCAAGTTTTAATTGCACATCTAAAATTTCCGATTTAACAATATATATGTGGACAAAACTTTTAAAAGAATCAAATAACTCAAGGTTATTGATATATAGAACTCAGCTTACAAAAAGAATAATAAAATGTATAAAAGAAAAACTCGAAAAAAGAGGTGCACCTATGGACAGGGTTAGTTTCAGTTCTCATAAGTTTAATACTCATTTTTTTGCATATAATCAGGCTGATATATCTCTTGATCCATATCCTTTTAACGGTATGTCTATTGCAATTGAAACTGCTCTTATGGGAGTGCCTACTGTTACTTTATTAGGGGAAGGACTTCAATCAAGAGGGGTTGGCAGAATTAATCATATTTTGGGGTTGGATGAATTAAATGCTTCTGATGGTGATGAATATGTTAAAATAGCAGTTAATCTGGCTAGTAATCCTTCTAAAATCGATTTTTTAAGAAAAAATTTACGTGATAAAGTTAATAATTCAATCATTAGACAAAATGCCGTCGATTTTACTAAAGAATTTGAAGATTCTTTTAAATTTGCTTGGAATAAATTTCAAGTAACATTGTGATAGATATTTTTTAACATTTGGGTCCTATTATTATAATTATTTGGTAAAATAAATTAAAACAGAGGGAATAATGCTTCCAAAAAAACGTAAAAAAGTTAATGCTTTAATATCACTTATAAAAGTATTGTTTGTAATTGCTACTGCTTTTATCTTGGCAGGATATTTTGCTGTTAAAATATATTTGGATGATTTGCCGCCTATTCCTCAATTGAATAACTACAACAGAAATATAGTTACTCAGGTTTTTTCTCAAGACGGGCATGTTATTAAAACTTTTCAAACTTTTCATTATAAGCAGGTTTCTATTAATGAAATTCCTAAATATTTAAAAGATGCAATAATATCAACGGAAGATAAAAACTTTTATGCTCATGAAGGTTATGATATTTTTGGTATTGTCCGTTCAATATTTGTTAACATTATTAATAAAAAGGCTTCGCAAGGCGCAAGTACTATTACTCAACAACTTGCAAGAATCTTATTCTTGTCTAATGAAAAAACATTTACAAGGAAGATTAAAGAAATACAAATAGCAGCAAGAATTGAAAAAACAATATCTAAAGATAAAATTCTTGAAATGTATTTAAATAATGTGTATCTAGGGGCAGGTTCTTATGGTGTCGGTGCGGCTGCTTCTACATATTTTAATAAAAAACTTTCTCAATTGACACTGGCTGAATGTGCACTTTTAGCAGGACTTCCTCAGGCGCCCAGTGTTTATTCTCCGTTTAAAAATATAAAACTCGCCGAAAAAAGACGGAATAAAGTTCTTAAAAGAATGTATATAATGAAAACTATTTCTAAAAAGCAATACGAAAAAGCTATAAAAGAAAAAATTGTTTTAAATAGACATTCAAATCAATCAAATACAAATGTTGCGCCTTATTTTATAGATTATGTTTTAAAAGAATTGGAAACTTTAGGCTTTGATGAAACGGAAATTTCTCAAGGCGGTTATAAAATAATGACTACTTTGGATTATGATGCTCAAGTTGCTGCAAATGACGCAATAAATAAAACACTTGCTGCTTGGAATCTTAAAAAACCAAAGCAAAATGCTGCATTATTTTCATTTTCACCTACTACAGGTGCAATAATAGCATATTGTGGAGGGAAAAATTATTCACAGAGCCAGTATGACAGAATAACTCAAGCAGTAAGACCTCCAGGTTCTGCATTTAAACCTGTTGTATATGCTGCCGCTGTTCAAAAAGGCTGGATGCCTAATGATCCTATTGATGATACTCCAATTACAATTGGAAAATGGAGCCCACATAATTACGGTAACAAATATAAAGGAAGAATCCCTTTATATAAGGCTCTTGCACTTTCTTCAAATGTTGCTGCCGTTAAACTTATTAAAGATGTTGGAATCGCTCCTGTTATTGATCTTGCCAAATCTCTTGGTATTACGACTCCCTTAACACATGATTATACTATTGCTTTAGGTTCTAACGGTGTTAAACTTTTTGATATGGTTATTTTATACGGTACTTTTGCAAATGGCGGTTATAAAGTTCAGCCTTATGCTATCGAAAGAATTGAAACTCAAAGAGGTAAAGTTATTTATGAAGCTAAAAGAGCTAAAATAGAAAAGGTTCTTGATAAAAATACCGCTGGTATTATGACAGCTATGCTCAGAAAAGTTATTACTAACGGAACCGGTAGAGGAGCTGATATTGCTAAACCTATGGCTGGTAAAACAGGTACTACCAATGAAAATAAAGATGCTTGGTTTATTGGTTATACTCCTGATATTGTTACAGGGGTTTTCATCGGAAATGATGATAATTATAGTATAGGTCTTACAGGAGGCAGTGCTCCTGCTAAAATTTGGAAAGATATGATGAAAATTGCTACAGTTAAATATGGCAGTCCTGAATTTGATTATGATCCTGTTGATTTCTCAATTTCCTGGCAAGAAGTTCCTGTTAATGAAAATCAAGATGAGGAAAAGGAAAATACCGAAGGTGATGATGTTGTTCTGGAAGATAATTTAAACATTGATCATAATGATAAAAATCTTGATACCGATAAAGAAAAAAATGAAGTTGACAGTTTTAAGGCTATACCTCCTCAAATGTCTGTTCCTTTTGATGAGAAACTTTTAAGAGCTTCCATTAAAGAAAAAGAAAAAAGAGAAAAAAATCAAAAGCGTGAAAAACCTCCTATTGTTGAGGAAATTCCTGCTAATCCGGAAATATAGAATTTAATTTTTAATACATACTTAATTTAGGTATTCTCATATTGAATACCTGTTCAAGTTCAATGCCGTTTAATATTTCGTTAATCAGAATATTGGCTTTTATGGTTTTGCCTTTAAACTTTTTGATAATACCAATAACTTTTACATCAGAATAAGAGGCGATTAAATATGGAAAGTTTTTTATATTTTCTGATTCTTCTGAATTCGTAAATTTATTAATAATAACACCTATGACATTAAGCCCTAATGCTTTTGCATTGTTAATTTCAGCCAAATAATGTCCTATTGTATCATTTGGTGTTATTACAAAAATAACAGGCAATTTTAGCATTTGCGGTATATGATATGTGAAAAATGTTTCATTTATTGGAGTCATCAGACTGCAAGGTGCTTCAACCAATATGGTTTCAGCTTTCTTACATAGCAATTGGTAATCTCTTTCTATAATTTGTATATCAGGATTGATATCATCAATAGAAACAGGCAGTGAGTTTTTTGTAAACATGTAGCTGGAATGAGTTGTTATATAAGGATCAAGCAATTTTACAAATGTTAAATCAGGTGAAATAAGATAGTTTCCTTTATCTATTGCACCTTGCTGTATAGGTTTATATAATCCGGCATTATATCCTAAAGACTGCATTACTGCTGCTATTCCTGCTGATATTACCGTCTTCCCGCTCTTTGTATTTAAACTTGTTATATACACATTCATATTTCAAATTATAACAAAATTTGAAGAAAATTCTATATAAGTAATATTTTGTGTAAATTATTTTATTAATATTTTGTTTTTTATTATTTAAAATATTAAACTATTATTATGAATATATTTAAAAAAATATCAGCTTTATTATTTATAATTTTGATTTCGCATATATATGTTAATGCAGAAGATTTATCTGATTCTTTAAAAATAAGAAAAGGTGCATTTATTAAAGTGATGAATCCTGTTGAATTTTCAACTTTAATTTCTGATATAGGAGATGAATTATGTTTTATAAATACATCAGATTTATATTTGTATGAAACAAATGTACTTCCGCAAAATACTAAGATATATGGTGAAGTAGAAGATATACTTGAACCGATTCAAGGTAGAGACGGGGCTATTAAAATACTTATTAATAAAATAATAACTCCTGATAAAAAAATATATAAAGTAAAAGGACATATTTATAGTGAAAACGATAATTATATAGGAGGGAAACCTACCCAAAGCATTTATTACAGAAAAGTTCCTCATTATACAATGAGGATGAAACCAATGCTTCAAGCTGCTCCGTTGAATGTTTTGGAATTAGGAAAACATACCATAGTTAAACCCGGCGCTGAATTATTTATTATTCTCGATGAAGATTTAATTATAAAATGAACTATCTTGTATAAAAACAGTTTTAATATATGAAAAAGTATAAGGAGAAAATATGGAAAAAAGAAAAATATCAATTTTAATATTAGCAATGTTTATGTCTTTGCCAATACAAACATTAGCTGCAGAAAATTATAAAATAGAAACTCCTCAAATGCCTCAAACTCAAATGCAAACTCAATATCCGCTTCCTGTAAATTCATATCAAACTCAAAATTACTATGATAATTCTCAATTGCAGGGTAATGTTACAATGGTGCCTGCTAATACTATATTTACTGCGGTAACTACTATGCCTTTAAATTCTGAATTTGTTAAATCAGGTGACAGCGTAATTTTTTATCTTTCATCCGATTTTTATTATGGCAATAAATTAATAGCATCAGCAGGAAGCCGTGTTAACGGAACTGTTTTATCTTCTAAAAAAGGTGGTATTGCCAGTAGAAACGGAAGTATTAATATTAAATTTTATAATATAGTCAATCCTTACGGACAAATGATACCTATTAGTGCTAAAATTCAAACTGAAGACGGAACCGGAATTTTAAAGGCAGGAACTGCAAAAGATTCCACAAAAGAATATATAAAGGATGTAGGTCTTGGTGCTGCAGCAGGTGCCGCTCTTGGTACTGCTATGGGTGCTTTATCTTCAGGTAGTGTCGGTAAAGGTGCTATATATGGTACGGCTCTAGGTGGCGGTATGGGACTAATTCAAACCGTTTTTGATAAAGGTGGAAATGTTGATATCCCGCAAGGTGCTCAGTTAAATATAGTTCTTGATCAGCCTATTACTATTAATGCTCCTGATATGTACTAATTCTTTAGATAACTGATTAAGTAAACAGGCTATTTGTTTTATCATTCTTTTTTTGATAGAATAACTGGCAAATGGGAATATAGGGATGTCTGTTTTAAAAAACGATAACAATGTAATAACAAAAAAAATGAAAACTCAGTCAACATATGAGCTTCCTGCTGTTGTCCGAAAAGATAAGTATGAATCAAGCTTTGAAAAAGCTTTAATGATTTCGCTAATTGCTCATCCTGCTGTTGTTATATTTATTCTTTTGACTTCATTAATATTGAAATATTTTGGAATAGATTTAAATTTATTGAAGAAACCTGATTTAAAACCGAAAGATATAGAATTTGTATTGGTGGATAAAGAGGGTGAACCAATAGATAAACATACAAAAAATAGGGCAGATAGAAACTCAAGAGCAGGCGGGAAGCATGATCCTAAACGTCCTGTGTCTATGCCTCAGGCGTCAGCTCCAAAAGGTGCTGATAAAAAGCCGCAGGCACCTAAAGCAGCACCACAAAAGCCGCAGGTACAAGCTCCGCAAAAGCCTGTGCAAAAGCCCCAGCCGCCAAAACAGCAGCCGGCAAAACCGCAAGTGCAAAAGCCTGCTCCTGCACCTCAAGTACAAAAGCCTGTTCAAAAACCCGCAGCTCAACCTCAAGTACAAAAACCTGTTCAGCAGACTCCTGCCCCAAAGGCACCGCCTACTCCAAAACCTGTTGTAAAGCCTTCTAGTGCTAAACCAACTTCAAAACCATCTTCAAATTTTAATATACCAATACCAAAATCAAGTATACCTCAAGTTGCACAGCCGACTGCCCCGTTAACACCCGCACCTAAAATAGGCGGTGG
>CANQCO010000028.1 GCA_947589705.1 Candidatus Gastranaerophilales bacterium | reverse complement strand
TCGCTTCGCTTTACCCTGCGGAATTTCGCTTCTTGAAGCTACATCATGCCGCCCATTCCGCCCATGCCTGACATATCCGGCATAGCAGGTGCTGATTTCTTTTCTGGAACATCAACAACAGCAGCTTCCGTCGTTAATAGCATACCTGCAACAGAAACGGCATTTTGAAGTGCACTTCTTGTAACTTTTGCAGGATCAACAATACCTGATCTAATCATATCAACATACTTGTTAAGCATTGCATCATAACCTTCATTTGTAGGAAGTTTTTTAACTGTTTCAACAACAACTTCACCTTTAACACCTGCATTATCAGCAATTTGTTTTAAAGGAATATACAATGCGTCAAGTAAGATTCTGAAACCTACTTTTTCATCATCAGTTGTATAAGAAACTGTATTGATAGCTTTTTCCAAATCTTGCATAACTCTTATAAGAGCAACACCGCCACCGGGTACTATACCTTCTTCTTTAGCAGCTCTTGTTGCGTTCAGTGCGTCTTCAATTCTGAGTTTTCTTTCTTTTAACTCAACTTCACTTGCAGCACCTACTTCAATAACAGCAACACCACCTGATAATTTAGCAAGTCTTTCTTGTAGTTTTTCTTTATCGTATTCACTGTCTGATGTTTCTATTTGGCGTTTAATTAATTTAACACGGTCTTCGATAGCTCGTTTTGTATCATCACCAACAACTATTGTAGTATCATCTTTAGTAACAGTAACACGTTTTGCCTGACCTAACATTTGAACGGTTACATTTTCAAGTTTAATGCCGAGTTCTTCTGTAAATAACTGACCACCTGTTAAAATAGCGATATCTTCAAGCATTGCTTTTCTTCTGTCACCAAATCCTGGAGCTTTAACAGCAACTGCCCTTAATACTTTTCTCATTGTATTTACAACTAAAGTAGCTAAAGCTTCACCTTCTACATCTTCAGCAATTATCAAAAGTGAACGTCCGTCTCTTGCGACTTGTTCAAGTACCGGAACTAAATCTGCAATTAAGTTTATTTTCTTATTAACACAAAGAACATAAGCATCTTCTAAAACAGCTTCCATTCTTTCAGGGTCAGTAACGAAATAAGGTGAAATGTAGCCTTTATCAAACTGCATACCTTCTACAACTTTTAAATTTGTACCTGTTGATTTTGATTCTTCAACGGTAATAACTCCGTCATGTCCGACTTTTTCCATTGCTTCCGCAACAAGTTCACCTATAGCTTCATTATTGCCTGCTGAAATAGCAGCAACCTGTGCAAGTTTTTCTTTTGAATCAACACTCTGTGACATTTTTTTAATAGTTTCAAGTGCTAAATCTACAGCTTTATCCATACCACGTTTCATGCACATCGGATTAGCACCTGCTGTAAGATTTCTAACTCCTTCTCTAACTATAGCTTGAGCTAAAACAGATGCAGTTGTTGTTCCATCACCTGCTACATCATTTGTCTTTGAAGATACTTCCTTTAATAATTGAGCACCTGAATTTTCCAATGGATCCTCAAGCTCAATTTCTTTTGCTATAGTAACACCGTCATTAACAATTTGAGGTGAACCGAATTTCTTTTCCAATATTACATTTCTTCCTTTTGGTCCCAATGTAACTTTAACAGCATCAGCAACGGCATCTATACCTTTTAACAATCCCTTGCGTGCTTCTTCATCAAATATTATTTTTTTAGCCATTTTATTCTCTCCCTGAATTTTTATTCAATAATACCTAATACATCTTCGACAGACATTATCTTTAATGTTTCATTTCCTAATTTAACATCAGTTCCTGCATATTTAGCAAAAAGAACAACATCTCCAACTTTAACATCCATAGGGTCTCTTTCACCTTTTTCGTTGGTTTTACCTTGTCCTACGGCAATAACTTTACCTTTTTGAGATTTTTCTTTTGCACTATCGGGAATAAATATACCGCCTGATGTTTGTTCCGCATCTTCTATTACACTGATAACAATCTTGTCTCCTAATGGTTTTATTGTCATTTTATTTCCTCCTTTAATCTGACTACCATATTTCTTTTATACTATTATTTTTTGTATTTCGTTAAAATATTAATGAAAAATTAATTATTTCTCAAACAGCCAATCTGAACAAATTCTGACAAACTTTTCCCTGTCTTGTATAAATAAATCTTCGGCATGGGAACAATTTTTAAACAGCTCATATTGTTTTTTGCATACGGCTTTATTATATAAAGATTCGGTATGCCAATAACAAACGGTAGGATCTTTCTCTCCCGCAATGAAAAGTGTCGGACACTTAATCTTATCAACTATTTCAATTGGTTTTATCTTTCTTCCGATAATTAAAGAAGGACGTATTGAAAACCACCTTCTGAGCTCGCATTTTTTTAAAGTGGGTATCCACGCCTCCTTTTTCCATACCTGATTCTCTATTTTTTCAAAACAAGAAGGGGGACTTACCACAATTACTTTTTTTATATTGTCATTTGTTGAAGCAGCTATTAATACAACGGCAGCTCCAAGAGAAAAACCGACAAGATATATTTCCTTATAATTTTTATCCGCATATTCAATTACCGCAGAAATATCCTTAATTTCTTTACTTGTGAAGGTATAAAATCCGCTGCTTCTTCCGTGTCCCCGAAAATCAAATGTCATTACATCCGAACGCTCTGCAAATACTTCGCTTATTTCTTTAAAAGCCTTGCTGTCTTTAGTCATAAACCAACCGGGAGCAATTATTACTACCCTTTCAAATCCGTTTTGATAATGATTTAAGGCTATTTTTACATTATCCGCTGTTTTTAAAGTAATTTCCTTCATTGACTTCACCAAAATTTTTATTAAATTTCTACCATAAAAACAAAAGAATTACATTACAAATTCTTAACATTATTCATTTTAATACTAAAGTTATAAAAAATAATGCCGAATATAAAAATATCAGTTAGAGGGAAAACGAAATGAAAACAAAAATGTATATTCCAACCAGCAATATTTCAGAAGGAGTAGAATTTTTCTTAAGAGGTGCTAAAAAGCGCCGTTCAATAGCTTTTGCAAGTATCCGTCAAGTAAACACGGATATGGGCATAAATTATTTAAAACTTATTAGTGTTAAATAGTTTATGCGAGAGTATAAAACCGCCTTTAGAGGCGGTTTCTCGTATCATTTACTCGGTTTTTATTATTATCATTAACATTTTCTATATCAGACTCTTTATTTTCAGGCTTATTAATTATTATTAATACTTCATCTTCTCCTGCCATTTTAAGATTATTTCTGGCTATAGACTCAAGTATTACGTCTGAGTTAAAATTTTTAATTTCCAATTTTAATTGTTCATTTCTCATTTTTTCTTCATTAAGTTTACTTTCTAATCCTTTAATTTTAGAAGTAAAATTAATGTTTTTGTTGATATTTTGAAAAGCGCCGTATGTTAATTCAATAATACATATAATTAATACATAAGTAAGCAGAGAAAATTTCAATTTCCCCGATTTCTCATCAATATTCTGCTGTTTGTTTTGATCCGGCATAGTTTAATTATACTCTATAAATTATTTATATACAATCATTTATACAATAGGCAAGATACACAAGAATTATTAACAGATAAACACTCAGGCATTTTTTTAGAACAAATATCCATACAATATTTACATCTTGGTGCAAAAGGACAACCTGTAAACGTATCTTTGATAGAAGGAGGCTGACCTTCTATTGATTCAAGTTTTATAGTTTTAAAATCAGGAAGTGTTTTTAAAAGTGCTTGTGTATAAGGATGTTTTGGATTCTTAAATAATTCATCTGAAGGCGAATTTTCAACTATATGCCCTGCATACATAACAGCCGTTCTTTCTGCTGTTTCATATACAAGCGAAAAATCATGTGAAATAAATATAAAGGATGTTAAAAACTCTCTTTGAATTTCTTTTATAAGTTTCATTATTTGGGCCTGCACTGTAACATCAAGAGCAGTTGTTGGTTCATCGGCTATAATTATTTTAGATTTGCAAGCCAAAGCCATTGCGATAATAACTCTTTGCCTCATACCACCTGAAAATTCATGCGGATATGCTTTTAAACGTTCTTTTGCGTTTGGTATTTTAACCTGTTCAAGCACCTCAACAGCTATTTTTTCAGCTTCACTTCCTTTTTTTCTCTGATGAATTTCAATAACTTCTAACAATTGAGAACCTATAGTAAAAAGAGGATTCAAAGAAGTCATAGGATCTTGAGGAATAAGAGCTATTTCTTTTCCTCTTATTTTTCGCATTTCTTCATTTTTTAACTGAAGTAAATTTTGGTTATTATATATAACAGAACCAGACATTATTTCAGCATTTGAAGGCAGCAATCTTAGAACGGACATAGCGGTAATCGTCTTTCCGCATCCAGATTCACCAACTATAGCAAGCATTTCTCCTTTTTTTAAGGCTAAATTCACATTGTATAACGCTTGATAACTCATCCCGTTTGACAAAAAAGATAAGTTCAAATTTTTTATTTCCAATATATTCATGTTTTGATATTAGCCTATGTTAAATATAAAAGCAATCGGTAATTTGTCCTTATATTCTATACTTTTATATCTCCAATAAAGGATAACTCAGCAGGACCGGTCATAAATACATCATAATCAGTATTCTCTGCATTACCTTCCCATTCAATAACAAGAGCTCCGCCGGGTAAATTTACTTTTACTTTTTTATCACATAAATCATTAATAATAGCAGCAACAACACTTGCACACGCACCTGTTCCGCAAGCTAATGTTATTGCACAGCCTCTTTCCCATACATCAAGATTTATTTCATTTCTCGATATAATTTTGACAAACTCAACATTTGTCTTAGATGGGAATAAAGGACTTAATTCTATTTCTCGTCCGTGTTTTAAAGCCAGCATTTTAGTATTTTCTTCTGTAATAATTACGCAATGCGGATTTCCCATACTGACAGCTGTTGCCTGAAAAACTTTTCCACCCATAACTTCTATATCAAAATTAACAGGATTTTCAGCTCTTACAGGGATTTTAGCCGGATCTAAAACGGGTTTTGACATATTAACTTTTACTTTTCCGTCTTCCAAAATTTTTGGAATAATAAGTCCTGCTTTCGTTTCAACAGAAAATTCTTTTTTATTGATAAGCCCTTTTGTTGTAACATATTTAGCAAAACATCTTATCCCGTTTCCGCACATCTGCGCTTCAGAACCGTCAGAATTATAAAAAATCCAACCGATATCAGCACCTTCTGTTTCCGGATTAGGATTGACTATTATTAAACCGTCTGCACCGATACTAAAATTTCGGTTACATAATTCCAAAGCCAAAGACTCCGGACTTTTACCCGATTTCTTATATTCTTCATAATCTAATATAATAAAATCATTACCTAATCCCTGCATTTTTGTAAAATTAATTACCGTCATTATTTTTTCTCCTGCGTTTTTTCTTTTTCTTTGTTACTTTTACATCTTCATCTGTTATCTGAACAGTTTTTGCTTTAACATCCTTTGTATCATAAGATTTATTATAAACTCTCATCGTAAGTGCATCTATATATTTCCCGTTTAAATGTGCAAAATCAAATAAGACATTCCCTTTTGTCTTGTATTCTCTTGTTTTATGAATTTGAATAAGCAAATCATCAATATTACCGCCCATAAATGGTACAAATAAACCGGGCAGAATTAGAGTTTGAGAAGTGGTATTTCTTACAACATCTCTCATCAGTATATCTGCGGTATTTTTATCTCCTGAAAGTATAAGCGGAGTTATACCGTCAACGTAATTATTCATAGTCCAAATCCGCCAATTTTGCATTTTTGTTGCAAGTGATTTATATAAATCAGGAAAAACTACAGCCGTTAAAAGAATTTTTTTATCTGAAGTAATTTTTTTTGCTGCTTTAACAAATTCCGTAATTTGGCTTTGTCTATATGCGTCCCAATAATCCCATTCTCTTGTTCCGTATTTTATATTAATAGGATCTATTCCGTATAAATACATAAATTCCTGTCTGGCATTTTCTGTATATCCCCAGTTCATTTGAGCGTAGTTAGAACAAGTAGGTTCTACTGTCTGAGGATAACGTATATAATCAAGATTTATACCATCCGGTTTATAGTTATCTATTATTTCATTTAGTATTCCAAGCAGATAAGACTGCACTTGCGGATTAGAAGGATCCAGAAAATATCCGTTATGTTCTGATAGTGACGGTACCGGCTTTGTAGAATCATAATTATATAATCTTTTATTTGACCAGGAAGGATAAACGCTAAGTACATTTCTTTGATTTGTTTGAGGATTGTCTTTCCCTGCATAAAAAGTTTCAAACCAAATATGTACTTTCATATTTTTTCTATGAGCCTTTTTAATCCAAATTTCAAGCGGGTCAAATCCTGCAAATTCTTCTTTTTGATATATCACACCTGCTCTTTTTAAATATTCACTCGGATAAATGGTTTTGCCATGAAAATACGTTTCCAGAAAAATATCCGTAATCCCTGCATCACTCAATTTTTCTATTGTTTTTTCTATTTCCTCTTCACTTTTTTCAACTGGTCTTAACCAAACTCCTTTAATCTCCCCTTCTTTATATGGCAGTGTATTTTTTAAAGCAGTATTTATTGACTTTATTGCTTGAGAAATATATTCTTGAGATTTTTCAGGGTTATTTTGTGCATTTGCTATTAATTTTTTTGATTCATTAATATATTCTTTTGCCTTTTTATCGTTATAAGAATTATTATAATATCTGTAATACTCAGTAAGCGAAGTAACTTCTTTAAGTTTTTCTCCAGCAGCGAACAACAAGCCATCAGGCGTCAAAATAACTTTTATGGAATTATTTGAGTAATTTATGTAAACCTTTGAACCTATACATATATTATCAGAAATCCACTGTTTGGCTTTTCCGTGACCTGATATAACAAACCCGTTTTTAGGGATAACAGAATCAGCTCCGTTTAATCTGACCACCATATTATTTTCAACAATAGCTTCCGTGCCAAATTCGTTTGTTCCGGTTCTTAACCCAAAAGCAGGAGTATAAACTATCAATTGATTAGGACCTCTATACCCCGGATATGAATTTGCCGCACCTACTTTTTTGGGATTTATAGCATTTAATTGCTTTATGACTGTATTAAATATAATTTTACCTGTTTCTTGAGTTTCTGAAGAAAAATCATTGACCAAATTTTTTACTTTGTCACTCAAAATAAATTCATTATTTATAGGAATTATACTACTTGATTTATCAATTTGAGTTTTGTTTTGAGGTATTTTTAATTCGGGAATTTTTAATTCTTGACTTGCTTCTTGAGGCTTAACCACTGCATAATTAATATTTTTTTTAATAGGACTTTCAGCCCCTGTATTTTCAATTTGAATAACAGGATAATCATTAACTGTAGTAGTATTTACTTTTAATTTAAGATTATTTATTAAATCTACAGACTCTTGAGCATTAACTGCACAAGTCTGCATAATATATAAGAATAACAAAATCCAAAAAAAATTTCTCATAGTCTATATCATAGTTTAAATCTTTTTTTTTGTTAATATTTTTACAAAAATATAATTAAAAAAAAATTAAAAAAACAATATTTAAGAGTTTTTTATACTATTATATGAATTAAGGAGATTTTAATAATGGAATATAAAGATTATTATAAAATACTTGGTGTAGATAGAGATGCGACAGAAGCAAAAATAAAATCAGCATACAGAAAACTTGCAAGACAATATCATCCTGATGTAAATAAATCTCCTGATGCAGTAAATAAATTTAAAGATATAAATGAAGCATATGAAGTACTATCTGATAAGGAAAAAAAGAGCAGATATGACAGTTTAGGCGCAAATTGGCAGCAAGGTGCAAATTTTACACCGCCTCCCGGGTTTGAAGGTTTTGCATTTAATCAGGGTGGGTTTAACCAGGGATTCTCCAATATGGGAGATTTTTCTGATTTCTTTAGTTCTATATTTGGTGATTTTATGTCAGGTTCAAGGCAAAGTTCTTCAAAATCCTCAAGAAGACGCACTTCGGGATTTTCCTATGATGATTTATTTTCCGGTCAAAATTTTGAACAACAAAGAACTTCTCAAAGACCGGAACCTCAAGAAAATCTTGATATAACACAAGAACTTAATATTACCGCAAAAGATTTAATGAATGATAAACCCGTAAGCGTTAAAATGAATACGGTTGAAAAATGTATGAAATGTTCCGGTGCAGGAAGTATATGCTCAGAATGCGGCGGAACGGGGATTGTAAGTAAAACAAGAAATTTAACCGTTAAAATTCCGAAAGGAGTTAAAGAAGGGCAAAAAATAAGACTTAAAGGTGAAGGTAAAACTGATTCATACGGAAGAAAAGGCGACCTTTATTTTATTATCAAGTTTAAAGATAGTGAATACGGCATTGAAGGTGAAGATTTGATTAAGACCGTTGAAATAACACCTGCTGAAGCTGTTATAGGCTGCAAAAAAGATATTTCTACACTTCATGGCATTATAGGAATTAAAATACCCGCAGAGACAAGAAACGGTAAAACTCTTAGATTAAAGGAACTTGGGCTGCCTAAAAAATCAGGCGGTTTTGGTAATCTTAATATTAAAATTGCAATTAACATCCCTTCTTCTATCAGTGCAAAACAAAAAGAACTTTATAAAAAATTGCTTGAAATTGAGAAATAACATGATAAAATGATGAATAAATAGGATTATTATTATGAAAATGTTGCCAAGTTATGATACTATTATGAATCTTAAAGAAAAAGATTATCCTAAGTATTTAAAAGAGATATACTATCAAATTACAGGAGAAAAACTTAATCTTAAAAATCCTAAAAATTTTAATGAAAAAATACAGTGGCTAAAAATATACGATGCAACTCCTTTAAAAACCAAATTAACAGATAAAATTCTTGTAAGAGATTGGATTAGAGAAAAATTGTCAATTGTTGATGATGGAGAAAAATATCTAAAGCCTGTTCTACAAATAAGTAAATCTTTTGATGATATTAATTTTGATGATTTGCCAGAAAAATTTATCATTAAAACAAATCATGGTAGTAAATGGCATTATATAATCAAAGATAAAAAGGGATTTCTACAAAACAAAGTTTTATTTAATACTGCTAGGTTTAATTTTATTAAATGGTTAAATTTGAATTTTTTTGGTATTGGTGGCATGGAACTTCAATATAAAAATATTATTCCTGCTATTCTTATAGAACCACTTCTTAGAGATTCTGATAAAGATTATTCGGAAGAAATTGAAGTATATTGTTTTAATTCTCAACCTCTTTTTTGCCAAAGAATTAAATATTCTCCTATACCAGAAACTTGTGTTTATACAAATGAATTTAAACAAGCTGATTTTTTATTTCATGGAAAATACAATAATGTTTTTATTCCTGCGGATGATTTACTTAAAACAGCAGTAAAATTATCAAAAACACTGGCAGAAGGTTTTATATTTGTAAGAATAGATTGGCTCGTTTACAATAAGAATATTTATTTTAATGAAATGACATTTACTCCATTTTCAGGTTATAAAAAATTTATAAAAAATACAAATGACTTTTTAGGCAGTTTTATTAACATAGATTTAAAGAAAGGAAAATTTAAATGGATGAAATGGATAAAATTTCCCAAAATACAGAGGAACTTGAAAAATTCCTAAGTAGTGATGAAATAAATGAATTATATTCTTCTATAATCGAAGTTCCGGATTTTGATTCTCTTCGTGGAGTATACTCCACTAAAGTTACTTGTTCATGTTGTAAGAATGGAGCAAGTTGTTAGAAACTGGTATATAGCATGAAAAAGATAGATACATTTGGACTTCAATGGCATATTACAAAAAGATGTAATTTAAGATGTACCCATTGTTATCAGGAGGATTATTCTCTAAATAGTGAAATGTCATTTGAAGAACTTGTAAAAACTTTTATAAAAATGAAGGATTTTATTAGATTTGTATACAAAGATTTAGTTTATAAAAATAAAAACAAAAGAGGTTATCCTAGTCTATCAATTACAGGCGGAGAACCGTTTGTTCGTTCTGATTTTATGAAATTTCTTGAAATTATTACAACGACAGCGAGGAATGATTTCGTAATTTCTATATTAACTAATGGAACGCTACTATCTAGATCAATATGCAATAATTTAAAGAACTTTGGCATAGACTATGTACAGGTCAGTATAGATGGAGATGAAAAAACACACGATTTAATAAGAGGAAAAGGTACATATAAAAAAGCTATAAAAGGTATAGAATATCTCGTTAATGAAGGAGTAAGAGTAAGTATATCTTTTACGGCTCATAAAAGCAATTATAAATCCTTTCCGAAGGTCATAGAAAATATGAAAAAACTTGGCGCAAATTTTATTTGGTCAAACAGAGCAATTCCTTTCGACAAAAATAAAGACATTATAAGCTTATCAAATGAAGAAACAAAAGAATACTGCAATATTATAAATGAACAAAGACAAAAATATATTAAATTAGGCAATTATATAGACTTTGAAATAGGGAATCCATGTGCGTTACAACAAATATATACAGATTCAGAAAATGAAATATATTCCTGTCATGCCGGTATTGATATACTTATATTACTTGAAAATGGAGATGTTCTTCCCTGTAGGCGTATGCCCGTTAAAATTGGAAATATAAGAGAAACATCTTTAAAAGATATATATTTAAATAATGAATTTATGAAACAATTAAGACGTAATTATAATATTCCGGTAAAAGGCTGTGAGAACTGTAAACTTGCTCAAAAATGCAGAGGCGGATTAAAATGCTTAAGTTATGCGTTTTATCAGAATCCGCATATTAAAGATCCCGGATGTTGGATAAGTGAATATCATTAACCGTTTTAAAATGCATTTTGGCAACTTCACTCAAACGATTATATGAATATTCTTGTATAAATTTTTTTGCCTGTTCTACAATTTTAGAAGAAACTCCTTTTGAGAAAGGAAGCATAAATTTTTCTTCCATTTCTTCTATCCTATTAACAAATTCCGCTCTTGCCAAAATAGAAGCCGCAGCAACTGCTATATCAGCTTCTGCTCTTACCGTTTGTTTAAGATTTATATTTCTGCCTTTTGTCATAAGCGCATTTTTTATCAAAGTTTCATCTCCGAATTTATCAGCCAGTGCATTTTCACAAGGATTTTTCTCCAAAATATTCTCTATAGCTCTTGCATGTCCCCATGCCAGCAGTTTATTCAGGTTGTTAAATTTAGAATACAGTTCATTATATTTAAGAGGATTTATAACAATTACAGAATAAACAGATTTATTTTTTATCTGAACGGCAAGTTGTTTTATTTTTTTATCATCAAGTTTCTTGCTGTCTTTTATACCGAGTTCTTCAAAAAACTTTTTAATTTCACTGTTAACCTGAACCCCTGCTATAACTAATGGTCCAAAAAAATCACCTTTACCTGATTCATCCGTGCCTATATATAGTTCACAATCTTTCATTAAATCTGATGTTTCAATTTTTTGTTCTTTCGGTATTATATTTAACTCATTCAGAATATTGTCTATATTCTTTCCTTGAATTAGCAATTTTCCGCTGTTATAAAAAATGACCTGAAAATCATTTGATTTAGCACGCCAAATCGCATATTGAATGCTGTCAAATTTGCATCCTTTATTTTTTAATATTTCTTTTAAATTTTCTGCCCGAACAGAAGTAATTTTTATCGAAAATGTATTCATTTTTATAAAATAACACAATATAATAATTTTAAAAAGAATGTTATACTTATTAAAAAAGGAATAATTATGAATTTAAAAAAATATATAACAGGTCCACTGGCTGTCAATACGTATTTAATAACTGATGAAAACTCAAAAGAAGCAATTTTAATTGATGTAGGTGGAAATTTTTCTGAGATTAAACGAGATATAGATTCTCTTGGATATAAACTAAAATATATTTTAAATACACATGGTCATTTTGACCATATATTAGGTGAAGTCGAAGTCCAAAAGAATTACCCTGATATTCCGATTTTAATGAATAATGGAGATTTATCACATTTTTCAAAGTTAGAAGAAGAACTTAAAATGTGGGGTGTAAATATTAAAACAGAACCTTTAAAGCTCAATAAATTCATTGATGAAAATACTGAGCTTACTATAGGAGAGGAAAAAATAAAAATATTATACACACCCGGTCATTCCCTTGGAAGTTTAAGCTATTATATAGGCAGTAAAGTTTTCACAGGAGATGCATTATTTCAGCGTTCTATTGGCAGAACAGATTTTTACGACGGAGATTACGATACTCTCGTTAATTCAATAAAATCCAAACTGCTGATACTGCCTGATAACACTCAAGTATTTCCGGGACACGGACCATCTACCACTATTGGGGAAGAAAAAAAATATAACACTTATTTAAAATAGTTTCTTTTTACTCTTCTACAAAAGAATAATTTAAAAGTGCTTTAACTACTTCTTCTCTAAATCCCATTAAAAACGCGGCAAGATTCTCTGATAAACTGTTGTTCATTTCGTACATATTATTCCTTTTTCAACTATCCGCATTTATATTAACGGCATATTCTTTTTACATCTTTAGCTTATTTTATATTTATAAAACAAATCTTTACAATAATTTTAAAAATTAACTCCTGTAAATGGAGTATTTAATTTGGATATACTTTCAAATTTGAATTAATTTTTACATCAACGGTACGATATTCAAAAAAATTAAATGTGATAACCTTAATGTACAACGAGGAATGATAAAAAATAGAAAGGACTATTATGCAGATAGGCAAAATTAGTTTACATACTAACAAAACTGCTGAAAGAACAGCAGAAAAAAATACCGAAAGAACTAATAATTTAACAACTAACCCATTCGGGGTAAGTTTTAAAGGTAATGTTATACAAGCTGATGTTTTTGAAAGTGCTAAAAAATCAATTTCAAATAACAGCATCGCAGAAAAAACCAAATTATATGCAAGTGCGGTAGTAAGTGGAATCAATAATTTTAATGAAGCTTTTAAATCAAGAATGAATTCTGTTGTTTCATTCGGAAGGAAAATAACAAAAAATATTTTTGATTCTATTGAAAAATTAGGAAATACAGAAATTTCTTTTGATATGAATGCTATTAAAAATACTCTTTTCCCTAACAGACAATACAGCGTAAAACAACTATCAAACAGATCGGTAGACGAATTAAAACAGATGTGGCAAGATTTGACTCCTGCCATTGCATAGGATATTGAGGGGAGAGGAAAAAGATGGATAACAATAAAAAAATAAGAAACATCATTCAGGCACTCGGAGAACACAAAGATTCACAAGCAGCTATTGATTTATTAACTGAAATCGGTACTAATTCTCCTGATGATGAAATCAGAGAACTAACAGCTCAAACTTTAATTAGAAAAAATACTCATGAATCTTTAAGAGTTGTTCTTATTTCTAAAGGTAAAGGTATTAATGATTTAAGTGCAAGAGTTGCCATGGCTTCTATTAATGAACTCTTATCCCTAAAAGACAAATCAGAAGCTATTAAAATATTAGAAGATACAATCAAACTTCATTCGGAAGAAGATGTCAGAAATACTGCTCGTTCTGTTAGAGCTTTAATGACTTTTTCATAAATATCCAAGAAGGGAATTTCATATAAAAAGCTCCTATTTTTAGGAGCTTTTCTCGTTTTAAAAGTTAAGTTTTTTGAATTTCATATATGAATCCAGCGAAAATATCAATAATACTGTACCTAAGGCAATAAATGTATTTGAAATTCCTATATGTTGTGCTATTATACCGCAAATAAAATTACTTATTGAAACTGTTCCCATAAAGCATATTACATGAATACTCATTACTCTTCCTCGTATTTCATCATTAATAACAGATTGTAATAACGTGTTATCACATGTTATACAAGATGTCATACCCATACCTAAGAAAAACATAGCAATTAATGAAATAAAATAATTATGAGACAGTCCTAGAACAACAAAACATAAGCTAAAAATAAAAGAACCCATACATAGTATATATTTCATATTATTAATGGTATTTTTTGATGCAATTAATAAAGAAGCAAATAAAGCACCTATTCCGACAGCTGCCATCAAATACCCTAACATATCCGCATTATAATTAAATACATCTTTTGTATAAATGGGCATTAACATCGGATACGTCATCCCTATAAAACAAAAAACAGATAAGAATATAAGAAGTGTTATAACTTTTTCATTATTTTTTATATAACTAATTCCCTCTTTTAATCCTTCCAATATAGTTTCATTTTTTACATGTTCCGTTATTTGCTGAGTAATATTCATTTTAGAAACAAGGTAAATTGATGGGATAAAGCAAATAAAATTAATAAAAAAACACAACCCTTTACCAACAGAAGCTATTAATATTCCACCGATAGCAGGACCAATCAATCTTGCCAGATTAAAACAAGTTGAATTTAAAGATATTGCATTACCCAAATCTTTTTTATCATCAACTAAACATGCAAACATTGACTGTCTTAAAGGTGTATCTATTGCAGCAACAATATTTATAAACAAGCCAAGTATTACTATATTCCATATTTCAAGTTTATTTAGGATTGTTGTAACAGTCAATAAAAATGCCTGCAGTGCATATAAAATTTGTATTATCATCAATAATTTATGTTTACTGAATTTATCTATAACCACTCCTGCAAAGGGCGTTATTATAAATAATGGCAAAGAATTACAAAACATTATAGTTCCCATTAAAAACGGAGATTTTGTCATGTCATATACTATCCAGCCAAGTGCTATATTTTGTATCCATATCCCGATTTGAGATATTATTAATCCAGGGAAAAATAGCCTGAAATTCTTATATTTAAGCGACCTAAATGTTGAGATTAATTTGTTCATATTACTATTTTATATTAAAATAAAATTTGTAAACTTAAAGGATTAAATATGGACGTTTCAATAATTATTGTCAACTATAATTGTAGAAATTATATTATAGATTGTATTCGGTCTTTATATGAAAAAACTAAAGATATAAATTTTGAAATTATAGTTTCAGATAATAATTCTAATGATAATTCCGTACAAGAAATAAAAGAAAAATATTCAAATGTTATAATCTTAGAGAATAAGGATAACCTGGGATTTGGTCGGGCAAATAATGAAGGATTTAAAATTGCAAAGGGGAAATATTTGTTTTGTTTAAATCCTGATACAATATTAATTAATAATGCAGTAAAAATATTATATGATTTTATGGAATTACATCAAGATTCAGGCGCTGTTGGAGGAAACCTTTATAATAAAGATTTAAAATATGTTCATTCCTTTGGCTACGGTGATGACATTAAATCTTTGCTTCTAAGAAAAACTTTTCTTAAATATTTATATTTCAGGGAATACATAAAAATAAAAAATTATGAAAAGAAAATAGATAGAACCAAAGTCTGTGAAGTAAACCATATAACAGGTGCAGACCTAATGCTTAGAAAATCGGTTATTGATAAAATAGGCGGATTTTCTGATAAATTCTTTATGTATTTTGAAGAGACAGAGCTTGAAATGAGGATGAAAAGAGCAGGTTTCAAAATATATTTTGTCCCCGATTCTAAAATTATTCATCTTGAAGGCAAATCAAAAAACAATAATAAAAATAAATACTATACAAACAGTTTTGTTGAATACTATAAATTATGCTACTCTCAAGCGTGGGGAGAAATAGCGGAACTGTTGATACAAAATAGAAAGAAATAAAAAATAATGAAATGGAGAGAAAATGAATACTTATAATATAGCACTTTTAGCAGGTGACGGAACGGGAAAAGAAGTAACGGATGAAGCCGTAAAAATATTAAATGCAATAGGTGAAAAATATTCAATAAATTTCAAATTTGAACCCGCCCTAATTGGCGGATGTGCCTATGATGTATATAAAACACCTTTGCCTGATGAGACTTTAAATATTGCGAAATCCTCCGACGCAGTTTTATTAGGAGCTGTTGGAGATTGGAAATATGATTCACTGCCGCCCGAAGTAAGACCTGAGCGTGCATTATTGGGTATAAGAAAAGGATTAAATCTATTCGCAAATTTAAGACCTGCAACAGTATATCCTGAACTTACTTCGCTTTCTCCATTGAAAGAAGATATTGTATCTGGCACAGATATTATGATTATCAGAGAACTAACCGGCGACGTTTATTTTGGCACTCCAAAAGGTATAGAACTTAAAAATGGAGAGAAATTCGCTTTTAACAATATGTGTTATTTTGAAAATGAAATTAAACGAATTGCACATGTGGCATTTAAAGTAGCAATGCAAAGAAACAAGAAACTATGCTCTGTTGATAAAGCTAATGTTCTAGATGTATCAAGGCTATGGCGAGAAACGGTTATCGGTATTTCAAAAGAATACCCTGAAGTTGAATTATCTCACATGTACGTTGATAATGCAGCTATGCAGATTATAAAGAATCCGAAGCAATTTGACGTTATATTAACGGGAAATATCTTTGGCGATATACTATCTGATGAGGCATCAATGCTATCAGGTTCTTTAGGATTATTACCCAGTGCTTCACTATCAGAGAGAAAACTTGCCTTGTATGAACCGATTCATGGCAGCGCACCCGATTTAAAAGGAAAAAATATAGTCAACCCTATTGCAACAATACTCTCTGCCGCTTTAATGTTAAAATATTCTTTTAACTTAAATAAAGAACATGATGTTATTGTAACAGCTGTAAGAAAAGCATTAAAAGAAGGATTTAGAACTCAAGATATCTGTCAAATAGGCTCTAAAACTGTTACAACTTCCGAAATGGGTAATATTATTAAGAATAATATTTTACATTAACCGTAATACCTGCGTACTACGTTAGAAGTATTATTTTATAATTACTTAAATTATTCTCAAGAGCAGTGTATTCATTTACAAAATACGCTATATTATATATGTAGATTGAAACACACGAACACTTTCTTTCGGGGTTGCGAAAAAGTATTATTAAAAATCGTTCGGTATAA
The DNA here is from genome assembly GCA_947589705.1 of Candidatus Gastranaerophilales bacterium. Taxonomy (GTDB): domain Bacteria; phylum Cyanobacteriota; class Vampirovibrionia; order Gastranaerophilales; family Gastranaerophilaceae; genus Avigastranaerophilus. The sequence goes on along the minus strand of CANQCO010000028.1, from coordinate 7,790 downwards.
TTGTTTCAATCTACATTTTTGTATTTATTTATCCTGTTGAGTATATTATTTTTTTAAGAAATTATGCTAAAATATTATAAAAAGTTAATTAATATTTTGGTATAGAGGTAAATATGAGAAAAATAGCAAGTTTAATAATAATATTAACGGCAATAATAATATATTCTGGAACAAATGAAGCAATAAGTGCAACGGCTCAAAAATCTGCAGTAAAAAGCAGTGCAGTTAAAGCACAAGCAAAACCATCCGTAAATACACCTGATAAAACAAACACCTTAGCGTCCACAATGGTTGTTTCCCCTTCAAATGTTGTAGCAAATCCTGACAAATATCTTAATAAAAATATAACTTTTAATGCTGATTTTATTTCATTTACCTCTCTAGGTCTTGATTATAAACCGGCATTCAGAGATTCTAAAGATTATATAGGAATCCTTATTCAAAGAGATGATATACAGGGTAATGTAATACCTCTTTCTGAAATGAAAATTTTTCTTGCAAGAGAACTGGCAGAAAAAAATTTGGATTTAGAACAGGGTGACAAAATAAAAATATCAGGAACTGTATTTTCAAATGCACTGGGAGATACCTGGGTCGACGTTAAGACATTTAATGTTTTAACACACAAAAAGAAAGAAGCAGAAAATAAATAGTATTCGGAGTGAGTTGTGGAGAAAAATAAAAAAGCATATTTAACAATACACGGACATTTTTACCAACCGCCAAGAGAAAATCCGTGGCTTGAAACAATAGAGATACAAGAAAGTGCAGCACCCTTTCATGACTGGAATGAAAGAGTTACGGCAGAATGTTATACGCCAAATTCTGTTTCTAAAATAGTTACTCAGGAAAATAAAATTCTTGATATAGTAAATAATTATGCTTATATAAGTTTTAACTTCGGACCTACGCTGTTATCTTGGATGGAACAACACAGTCCTTATACATATCAGAGAATAATTAAAGCTGATGTTCAAAGTATTTCTTTGAATAATGGACATGGAAATGCTATTGCTCAGGTATACAATCATATAATTATGCCACTTGCAAACACAAATGATAAATATACGCAAATTATTTGGGGTATAAAAGATTTTCAATACAGATTCGGCAGAAAGCCTGAAGGAATGTGGCTCGCAGAAACAGCTTGCGATGATGCCACTCTTGAAGCTCTTATCAACTGCGGAATTAAATTTACTATTTTGTCTCCTTATCAAGCTAAAGCTGTAAGAAAGCTTAATACAGATAAATGGGAAGATGTCAGCTGGGGAAATATTGATCCGGCTAGAGCTTACAGATACTTTACTAAATCTGACAGGTCGAAATATATTGACTTATTCTTTTACGATGGTTCAATATCTAAATCAGTTGCTTTTGATGAATTGCTCACTGACGGAAATAAATTTATTTCCAGATTAAAAGACGGTATATCTAATCTTAGAAATTATAATCAGCTTGTAAATATAGCAACAGACGGAGAAAGTTACGGACACCATACTAAATTTGGTGATATGGCTTTAGCTTACATCCTTAAAATAAAAGCTCAAGATGAAGGATTTGAAATAACCAATTATGCAAATTATCTTGAACAAGAAGGGGTTGAGTATGAAGCGGATATTAAAGATGTTTCATCCTGGAGTTGTTCTCATGGTGTAGGCAGATGGATGGATGATTGCGGATGTTCTACGGGAGGCGGCTACGGCTGGAATCAAAAATGGAGAAAACCTTTAAGAGAAGCTCTTGACTACCTTAGAGATGAATTAATTAAAATATTTGAACAGTACGCATCTAAATATTTCAATGATATATGGCTGGCTAGAAATGACTATATTGATGTTATTTTAGACAGATGTAAAATATCTATTACCAAATTTATTGAAACACATCAAAAATATAAGCTTGAAAAAGCAGATATTATAAATGCCTTAAAATTAATGGAAATGCAAAGACAGGCTATGCTTATGTATACAAGCTGCGGTTGGTTTTTCTCCGAAATATCGGGAATTGAAACAACTCAAATTATGAAATACGCAGCAAGAGCAATGCAATTAGCTTCTGCTTTTTCAAATAAAAATTTAGAATCCGATTTCCTTAAAATTTTGGATAATGCGCAAAGTAATATTCACGGTTTTGGAACAGGTAAAGATGTATATGAAAAATTCGTTAAACCATCTGTTGTTTCCATAAAACAGATTGCTGCATTATGGGCAATATCAGCTATGCACACAAACTTTGATGAAAGTACATTCTTATACTGCTATAACATCAAAAAACATTATTATAAGCATATATCAAAAGGGGCTACGGCTTTTTCTACAGGCAGAATTGAAATCGAATCTAAAGTTACTCTTGAAAAATTTGATTTCTTCTTCTCCGCTCTGCAATTCCCTGAAGGTGATTTCCACTGTGCCATAAAAAGATATGACAGTTCTGAAAATATTGCTGACATCATTAAAAATTTAATTAATGTTTATCAAAATGAACCTATTACTGAAACAATACGAGCACTTGATAGTATCTTTGGCAATGAATACTATACTTTAAAAGATTTGCTTGTTGAAGACAGAAGTAAAATCCTTCTTAATTCACTAAGAGATAAAATTAGTAAATTTTCAAATAATTACAGAGATGTATATAATGAAGGAAAAAGCTTTATTTCACAGCTTATTATGCTTGGAATAAATATTCCGTTAGAATATAAATTGGCTGCACAATATACTCTTTCCAATGATTTTAATGAGGTTTTTGAAGACAGTATTAATATTATTGATGACGAGTTAATTCAAAAAGCTTCTGAAATCAATGAAGAAGCAAATGCTTTTAAAATTGAAATAGATAAAACTCCTACGGGGAATTTATTTTCTAAAGAAATTCAAAAAGCAGTTTACAACCTTGTTAAAAACTTTGAAATTCACAGGCTCGATAAAGTTCTTAAATTATTTGAATGTGTTAATAAATTAGATTTAAAAGTTGATATTGCAGAAGCACAAAATATGTATTTTAATAAGATTTATACTAAATTTAAGAACCTGCTTGACGGTGTTTTAAGCTCTAATGAAAATATAGATGAGGTCAGAGACTTCCTGTTTTCTTTGTTAGTCTTAGGCGAATATCTAAATATCAATACTGATTTTTACAAATCTTCGATATTAAAACTCACGGCAAAGCCTATTTCTATTGATTAATGAGTTTTTTTAAAACATCATCAATCTGTAATTTTAAACTATCAAAATCGGAATTGTTATAAATAACAAAATCCGATTTTTTTATTTTTTCTTCTTCGCAGTCCTGCGCTTTTATGCGTTTTTCTGCATATTCTCTGTTATATAAATTTCTTTTCATAAGACGCTTAAGTCTTATACTTTCATCGGCACTTATAAAAATAATCTTATCAAATTTGTTTTCAATTTTGGACTCAAACAACAAAGGAACGGATATGAACACTATTTTTTTACTACTGTTTTGTGCTATTAAATCCTGCGTTTTTTTTAATATTCTTTTATGGAGAATTTCTTCAAGTTTTTTCTTCAAATCGGAATCGGAAAAAACAATCTTACCTATCTTATCTCTTGAAAGTTTTCCTTCACTATCAAGGATATCATAAAATGAAAAAAGTTCTTTTATCTCATTTATTACTTCAATATCATTTTTAAGTAAAAAATGATTAATTTCATCGGAATCAAAAACCTTATAGCCCATTTCAGAAAGATAACTTTGAACAAAAGACTTTCCGCTTGCTATATTCCCTGTTATTGCAACTTTAATCATAACAATGATTATACCACAGTAACAGGGAATAAACTAATATTATTGAAGATAGCCGAGAATAGTATTTAAAAGCTCGTATTTTGTTTTATATCCGACAAAATTAGCTATTAATTTACCGTTTTTAAATAACAAAAAAGCAGGAAAAGCACTTATACCGTATTCTTGAACAAGTGAAGGATTATTATCGGGGTCAACCATTCCTATCCATATATTTTGGTCTGCAATTTCTTTTAAAATCGGTTTTTGTCTGTTGCAATAACCACACCATGAAGCTGTAAAAGCTACAAATTTTATTCCGTCTTTTATATTCTCATTAAAATTTTGTTCGTTTAATTCTTTAAGCATACATATCTCCTTTTTAAAGAAGATATTCGATCTTATTATAAATTTAATCCTGCCATAAAATAAAACACTCAGGTATATTATTTATTTTCTTATAGTAAGTCTTTCAAGTTTTCTGACAATTCTTGTCTGTATGTTTTCGGTGTCTTTAGTAATAGAGTCAACCAGTATGGTTTTTGCGCCGAGGAGTTTTCCTGCCAGAATATCCGTTAGAGGCCTGTCACCTATTACAACGGTTTCATTCGGCATTATATTAACGGAAGCCAAAAACTCACGCATAATTTTAGGTGAAGGCTTATTTGCATTTCCTATTACGCTGAAATTTGATTGAGATTTAACTTTTTCTATATATTCGCTTCTTTTATTATTGCTTATTATAGCTATTACAAAATTTTTATTGAGCTTTTGCAAAAGTTCATAGACGTTTTGAGGATATTTCCCTGACTTAGACGGCATAACAGTGCTGTCGAGGTCAAATAAAACAGCTTTTATTCCTTTTTGCTTAAGTTCGTTAAAATCTATATCAAACAGTGTTTCTACATTATAATCGGGTTTTAATATCATCTTAAATTTTTTATTCCTATGGTTCTTGAGAGTGCATATTTATAATCTTCAGGCTCTTTTGAAAGTGTAAGAAACGAGATATCATTTGTATTTGAGAGTTCTTTTTCTTCGTTTGATTTTTCATCAATTATTTTAAGGACTTTTGTTCTAAAGCATTCTTTCGGGGTAATAATCTCTATTTCATCTCCGAGGAGGAATTTATTTTTAGTTAATACTTTATACCCCAAGTCTGTTTTATCCAAGAATACACAAAGGCAATCGGCTCCCGCCAGTCCTTTTGATATATCATAGCTGTAGCCTTCACAGTCGGGCTTATGAAGATAAAACCCCGTAGTATAGCCTCTGTTGCCGATTTTTATTATCTCGTTATAATTAGCCTCTTTATCAATTTTTCCCGTTGAAAGATAATCATCTATTGATTTTCTGTAAGCTTTAGCAACGGCAGAAACATAATAAAGGCTCTTTGTTCTGCCTTCTATTTTAAATGAATCTATACCTAAATTAATGAGTTCGGGCAGATAGTTAATAAGCGCCAAATCCTTAGGACTTAAAATATGCGTGCCTTGTCCGTTTTCTTCAATATCAAAATATTCGCCTTCTCTTGTTTCCTCAACAAGTTTATAACTCCATCTGCAAGACTGAGAGCAGTTCCCGTGGTTAGCCTTTCTTTCGCCTTTTGTCATATAGTCACTTATAAGACATCTGCCCGAAAAAGATACACACTGCGCACCATGAACAAATACCTCAAGCTCCATATCAGGCACTTTATTTTTTATTTCTTCTATTTGCTTTAAGGATAAATCCCGTGAAAGAACAACCCTTACAGCGCCTAAATCCTGCCAGAATTTAACCGCCTCATAATTTAATATATTCGTCTGAGTGCTGACATGAAGGGGAATATCAGGCATATATTTTCTTAAAATATTATATACGCCAAAATCCGAGAACAGTATTGCATCAGGTTTTGCTTCATTTATTTTTTCTGCACACTCAATCATTGCTTCAATATCAGAGCTGTAGGCAAAAATATTCATCGTTAAATATGCTTTTTTACCCAATGAATGAGCAAGGTTAATACAATCTTTTAAGTTATTAATAGTTATAAGTTCGCCTTTTCGCATAGCTCTAAGGCTAAAATCAACCATACCTAAGTATACAGCGTCAGCCCCGTAGTGAATAGCATAATCAAGTTTTTCTCTGCTTCCTGCAGGTAAAAGAAGTTCAGGTCTTTTTAAATTATCCATATAACTATTTTACTACAAACTTTTTTTATCTATTTTCTTAAAATCAAACCCTTTTTTAAAGGCATTTCTTAAATAATAATCACTATTTAAAGGAGATGCGGGTATATAGTACTTACTTTTTATTTTATCTTCAAGAGAATATATAATATACGTATTATCATTATACACAGACTTATACTCGGAGGGAATATAATCATTTATTAATGCATCTTTAGGTACTATTATATAATCCGGTTTATACGGTTCTTTTAAAATTTCTTCCCAACCTTCTTGAGCATTATAAAATTTATCCAAAAGTTCTTTTTCTTTATTAAAATAAACCTCTTCATAACGCCCATCCATATATATAAGATTATTAGGAAATAATTTATAAGCCAGATAACTTCCTAACTCCATAGGTGCAAGAATTTTACCGTTTAAATTATTTATTTTAAAGAATTCCGCCTGACTTACGGGCTGCTCGCTTAAATAATATAAAGGAGGATTTATAACGACAAAACCTACAACAACAAAAATTATTACAAAAATAAAACGTGAAACCCAATATTTTTCATATAAGATAAAAGCATTCATATCTATCTTGTCTTTACGTTTTTCAATTATTTCGTAATACCAATTACATATATCAGGATATAAAAATATTAATGAAGTTATCATAAAAAACGGTATATTTTTAATATAAACAAAAGATAAATATGCGCACACAAAAAGCAGAAAATATTTTGTAATATCGTTTTTATAATCTTTAATTCTGATTATTAAAAGAGTGATAAAAAATAAATAGAATATTTTAAAATAAACCAGCATTTCATTTGAAGATGAAAAAGGACTTACCCATTCGGTAACAAAAGGTCTTGGCATAGTGGAAGCCATAAATATAAATTTCACATAATCAATTCCATACGGGTTAATAAACATAACCAAAAAACAAACAAATAGAGTAATTATATAATTTTTAAAAGGTTTTTTATTTAATGCCTCACCAATTGTATATATACTTAATAATCCTAAAGCACTAACGCAGCCTCCATGGCAATTTGCCCATATAAGCATTAAGAAGGGAAGCAGGAATAAAAGCCTGTTCTCACCATTTTTCCTTACTCTTTCAAGTATATATATAAATACAGTAAAAAGCAGAAATGTAATAAAATGACATCTCAAAGCGGAAAAATAAATTGAAGGCATAGCTGCAATTGCCAATGTAAAAACACCAATATCAAAAGGGTTAAAAGCTTTTCCTGTTTTTAAAATAATACTTTTAAATATAAAGCATACAATAAAGGATGCTAATAATACTCTAAGTAGGAATATCCCGCAATATCCGAAATGGCGTAGTATAAATGAAAATATAATACTAGCACCCCACTCATGATCATACCACATATGAGTCGGAGTATAAGAAAAAATATCAGATTTTAATATATGCCCCAACTGCCAAAATGCATCACCTTGAATAATTCTTGCCCAAAAATCAGGATCAATATTGTTTGAGGCGAAAGCAAAAACAATAATCAGAGTTAAAATCCAAATATAATATAATAATTTATTATTTGTCATAAATATATGATAATTAATTTTATGGACTTAGCAATTTATTAAGTTTTGTGAAGCGAAAAATGCCAATAACCATAATCTTTTTTATTTTAATAAAAAAATTATTAAATAAAAAACTAAAGTAAAAAAAGAAATTGACGATATACATAAGGTAAGGGCAACAGCCCCATAAAACCTCCCTCCACAAAGTCTCGTAGCCGCCTTAGTCAGACGGCTTTTTTTTTGCTTATTTTTATACAAAAAATGATAATATAAAAATTCTTTAAGAAACATTAAGTTTTGTAAATATGAATATATACTCCTCTTTCCCCATATCTA
>CANQCO010000027.1 GCA_947589705.1 Candidatus Gastranaerophilales bacterium | reverse complement strand
TGTATCAGCGAGGTATCCGTATAATTCTGCAAGTTCTCCGGCTTGAGCTGCGTTCAATGATGTTAACTGCTGTTGAAGATTTAGGGTCTGAGTAGCTAAAGCGTACTGTTCATTTGACCTTTGAGTCTGCTGCAGTTGTGCCATATTTAATTGTCCATCTAAAAGTATTTTTCTTTGAGCAAATAAGGCGTAGCCCATCTCATTTTCCCTCTGTTTATTCCTCTTATATACATGAAAACTTTTTGGTTATATTTCATGCCTTTTTTATATGTTTTTGCTTTACAAAAATTAATAATTATATATCGTAAATATATAATAAATAAATAAAAAATATTTTTTTTATATTTTCGATTTCAATAAATTGGTCAAAGATTCAGATATAGACTTAAAATCAGCTTTAATAGAATCAGATTTTGCACTAAAAATAATTGACATATATTTATTTGTAAAAAAGTATTCAGAGTTATTTAATTTTTGCCTTAATGCTTCTCTTATTAAACGTTTTATTCTATTTCTTATAACAGCTCTTTTATGAATTTTTTTACTTACAATGAAAGCAAATTTTGTGGGAGTAGATAAATCAATTTTTTCTCTGCCGAAATAAACACAAATATTACTGTCGGAGACAGTATTATTATTTTTATATGTAGCAATAATTGCGGAATATTTTTTTAATCTGTATTTTTTTTTCAGCATAAATGAACCAGAAAAAGGACTGAATTAATCAGCCCTTTTAAATATATAGAAATAGCGTTGAGCAAATTTAAACTATGCTCTTTCTTTTGCAGTAATAGCTATTTTATGACGACCTTTAGCTCTTCTTCTGTTAAGAACTTCTCTTCCGCCTGCTGTTGCCATTCTTGCCATGAAACCGCTAACATTTTGTCTTTTTCTTTTTGTTCCTTCGAGCGTACGTCTCATTGTTTTTCTCCTTGAATGTCATATTTTTCATTGTATTATAATAAATAAGACATAAATTAAAGTCAATCACAAAAAAGAAAAGGTAAATTTATATGAACAAGATAGGGTTTATCGGCGGCGGGAAAATGGCTTGTGCTATTCTAAAAGGGATTATTAATTCTTCTGTTTTTGAAAATAAGAATATTTTTGTTTCGGCGAAAAGTGAAAATACAATTAATAATATAAGAAATACTTTTAACGTTAATACTACATTAGACAATAAAAATATAGTAAAAGATTCAGATATTGTTGTTTTGGCGGTTAAACCGTTTATTTTAAAAGATATTTTAAATGAAATTAAACCTTATGTAAATAAAAATCAGCTGATAATTTCAATTGCGGCGGGAATTTCAACAAAAACAATCGAAGATATTCTGGGGGAAATTCCTATAATAAGAGTTATGCCGAATACTCCCTCTGTTGTTAATGAGGGTATGAGTGTTATTGTAAAAGGCCGATATGCCGAAGATTATCACTTAAAAAAAGCATATAAAATTTTTAACAGTATCGGTAAAACTCTTGAAACCGAAGAGAAATTTATTGATATAGTTACCGCTATATCAGGTTCAGGACCGAGCTTTTACTATTATGTTATTAATGAAATCGCAAAAGCAGGAGAAAAACTTGGGATGGATTATGAGACTTGCTTAAAATTATCAGCGCAAACAGCGTTAGGAGCAGCTAAAATGGTTTTGGAATCGGGAACAAATCCTGAACAGTTAATTAAAAATGTTACAACAAAAGGCGGCTGCACTGAAGTCGGAAATAAAATACTTGAGAAGAATAATTTATCAACTATTCTTTTTGATACAATAGAAAAAACAGCACAAAAAGCTTATGAACTGGGAAAAAATTAAAGGATAAAAAAATGGGAAAAAGAGCATTAATCAGCGTTTGGAATAAAGATAAACTTATTGAATTTGCTGAAGTCTTAACACAAAAATATGATTACGAGATAGTTGCGACAGGTTCTACTTTTGATTTATTAAGCGAAAATAAAATTCCTGCTAAGGAAATATCTGAGATTACGGGAAAAAGACAATTAATAAACGGTAAAGTTAAAACCTTGTACCCTGATGTTTTTGCAGGAATTTTGGCCGATATGAATAACGAAAACGAAAAAGCCGATATTGAAAAGACAAATATTAAACTGTTTGATATGGTAGTTGTGAATTTTTATCCTTTTGAAGAAGCCGTAAATAAAAATGCGGAAGAAACGGAGCTTACAAATACTATAGATATCGGAGGTCCTTCTATGCTGAGAGCCGCAGCTAAGAATAATAAAAGAGTTCTTGCTGTATCATCTCCCGAACAATATATACAGGTTTTAGAAGATTTAGAAGAGCATAACGGTGAAACCTCACTAAAATTAAGAAGAGAATTTGCGCTTAAAGTATTTGAAAAAACTCTTGATTTTGATACAAAAGTGCTTCACGAATTATCAAACAGGTTTGAAGAAGACAGTGAAAATTATTTCTCTTTAAATATTAAAAAAGCTAAAAATTTACGCTACGGTGAAAATCCTCACCAAAAAGCAGGATTATATTATACAAATAATACAGTTGATTATGAAGTATTAAACGGTAAGGAGTTATCATATAACAATATACTTGATTTAACTGCTTGCACAAATATATTAAGCGAATTTTATGATGTATGCTGTGCTGTAATTATAAAACACAACACTCCTTGTGGTGTGGCTTTGGGTAAAGATATTGAAGAAGCTTGGGAAAAAGCGCTGGACTGTGATCCATTGAGTGCATTTGGTGGTATTGTCGGTTTTACGCAGGTTGTTAATGAAAGTTTAGCTAAACTTTTAATTTCTATGTTCTTAGAAGTAGTTATAGCACCTGATTATACGCCTAAAGCTCTTGAAATATTAAAACAAAAGAAAAATTTAAGAGTAATAAAATTAAATACTTCACTTTTAGAATATAAAAATTATTTATCTCAAGAAATAAGAATTACTCCTTTTGGTACTTTGGTTCAGGATTCTGATAAAGGTGAATTGGATAAAGATAATTTTAAAGTGGTGACAAAAACAAAACCGACCGCTGAGATGGTAGAAGATATGATTTTTGCATGGAAAGTTGCAAAACACGCTAAATCAAATGCAATAGTGGTAGCAAAAGATTTTAAGACTCTTGGTATAGGTCAAGGACAGACAAGCAGAGTCGATGCTTTTGAAATAGCACTCAATAGAGCCTGTGATGGTTCAAAAGATGCTGTTGCTGCTTCTGACGGATTTTTCCCTGCAATTGATAATATTCAAGCGGCTGCTCAAGGCAGAATTGCAGCTATTATCCAGCCGGGCGGAAGCATTAAAGATGAAGAAGTTATTAATACCGCAAATAAATATAATATTGCTATGATTACTACAGGGATAAGACACTTTAGACATTAATTATGAATAAAAATAAAAAAATCATAATAACGGAATCAGCAGGGCATTTTATAGTTGATGCTTATTCGGGGTTTTTAAATCCTATTATGCCCTTTATTGCGGCTAAAATAGGAATATCAATGGCAATAGCAACGGTTCTTATTTCTGTTTCTAATCTGACGTCATCTCTGTCGCAGCCATTTTTCGGTTATATCGCTGACAGATGGCAGCGAAGGTTTTTTATATTTTGGGGAATGCTTATGGCATCCGTATTCCTTTCATTTTTAGGAATTGCACATAATATTTATATGCTCATAGTATTTCTCATTTTGGGACATATGGGAGTTTCATTCTTTCATCCGCAGGCAACAAGTATAGTTTCTAATTATTCGGATAACACCTCAAACAGTAAAGAAATGAGTATATTCATAGCTACGGGAACGTTCGGATTTGCATTAGGACCTGCTATATCATCCGGTATAACTCAAATTTGTGGACTTGAAAAACTGCCTTTTGCTTGCTTTATTGGGATTATTACGGCTTTTATTTTATTAAAAAATACTCCAAAATTAAATACGTTAAACATTAAAAAACCTCAAGTTTCAATTTTAGGGGCAATTAAAAAAATATTTCAAAATAAGCCCGTTTCCGTTTTGGTTTTTGCTTCTATTGTTAAATCATTTGTTGTTTCTTCATTCTCTATAATACTTCCTTTTTATTGGAAAAGTGCCGGCTACAGAGTTTCAACAATCGGAATTATATTATTTGCTTTTATGATGGCTGGAGCTTTTGGTGTAGTATCAAGTCCATATTTTGAGCGCAAAATAGGAATAAAAAACGTGTTTTACCTGTCATTACTTACCGTACTTCCTTTAGGTATTATATTTTATATATTTAAAGGACAGGGAATAGTTTCATTTATCTCATTTATATTAATAGGTTATGTAAGTTTTCTTGCCGTACCTGTTAATATGTCATTGGCACAAAGATTAATGCCTGAATTTAAGAGTATGATATCCGGTTTTATAGGCGGATTCAGCTGGGGTGTTATCGGTATTATTTTACCTTTGGTTAGTATTATTGCAGAGAAAATAGGTATTATGAATATTCTTCTTTTAATGACTGTCGTACCTTTTAGTTTCGCATATTTTATAAAATATATTCCTACAGATAAATAATATTCAGTTAAATAAATGAACATGTTTTTTCAAAAATATTATATTATATAAATAAAGAAAAATTATGCAGGAACTATTTTTAAAAATACAGTTGCAACGTGCTGTTTGGACTGCGCTATTAAGGCAGGGACAGTTAAACGATGCTATTAAGTCTTTTAATGATTATAAAAATGAATTAAAAGAAATTGCAGTTTCAAAAAAATATGCTGAGGCTGTTGAAAAAGAATTAAAATATTGTAATGAGTTTTTTATTAACAAAGCGGAGAAACTGGCTGCTGATTATATGGCTAAAAATGATTGGGCTAATGCCTTAATATGCTATAAATATATATACGTTAATAACCCTAAAAATGTAAATAATATTAAAAATTATATTTCCTGTTTAGAAAGTGTTGAACAATACGATTTAGCACTTTCGCTTGCTATAATATTGCTGAAAAAAGAAAAATTACCTGCAAATTATAAACTTATAAGTAAAATATATGAAAAAAATAAAGAATTTAAAAAAGCTATAGAGTATTATAAAAAATTTACTGAGCTTTCAGGTAAAAAAAATTACGATGCTATTGATAATAATACAATAGGTTGTTACTATTTTAATTCTTATATAAAAAAACAGCAAAATCCTGACGATGCAAAAAATGCGTTGAATTATTTTTATAAGGCTTTAAAATTTGAACCTTCAAGCAAAATTTATTTGAAAAATACTATACTTGCTGCAATGAAATCTAAACAGTTTGATATTGAACAAAAATGCTGGAAAAATTATATAGATTTAGGATATGCGACAAAAGAAGATGAATTTACATATTCTGCATCTTGTCTTCGTAATGGGGATATAAAAGGCTGGGAAAATTATTACAATTCTCGATTTGAAAAAAATGACCCTACTATATATCCTAAATTAAATAAACCAATTTGGACCGGAAATGAAGATATATCAGCTTCAACTTTACTTGTTCATTATGAACAAGGATACGGAGATAATTTTTTGATGTTTGGTTATATGCCCAGACTTGTTAAAATTGCTAAAAAAGTTATCTACTATATTCAAAATAATGCTTATGAACTTTTTAAGGATAATGAATTTAATGTACAAGTAGTGTCACAAAAAAATACTGATTTAAATAAGCTTGAATATGATTTCCATATTCCTTGTATGTCTATACCTATAGCATTAAAACTTGATAAAACTAATATTTCAGTCGGTGGAGGTTATATTAAAGCAAATAAGGTTTTAGCCCATGAATTTAGAGAAAAATTTTTTAAAACCGATAAGTTGAAAATAGGTTTGGCTTTTTTGGGGTTAGCTTCAAATAAAAAAAGAGATATTCCTTTTGATAAACTTTTGAAACTGGATGAGTTAAAAAACGTTCAATTCTATTGTTTTTCAAAGGATGTGGATGATAAACTATTAAAGAAATTCAAATATAATTCGGTAATAAATATAGCAAAAGAATTTAATAATTTTGCTGACACAGCTGCAGCTTTAGATAATATTGATATTGTTGTTTCAAGTGATAATTGTATATTAAATTTAGCGGGAGCTATGGGTAAAAAAACTATAGGTATATATAATTACCATTATGAATTTAGATGGTATGATCTATCAGGTGAAGACTGCGGTTGGTACAAATCTGTAAAGCCAATTGTTAATGATCCTTATGATAATTGGGATAAATCAATGCAAAAGGCTATTATTGAAATTCAAAAAGAACTGGGCTTAAAAAATTAATTTTCTTTATATTGCATTGCTTGTGCATCATAAAGCTTTCTTTTTGCAGCATTCCATAATGCTCTTCTTTCATAATCTCTTAAATTTCCTAAATCTGCATTTGGGTTCTTCGTTGAGGAAATTAATATATTTTCCATTAAATTTACACGGTTATAAAATTTCAAGTTAGTAGCTCTAAATGCTTTTTTAGGATTTATCCCGCTATCTTTGGATATACTTGCTGTTGTGTAGAAAATATCACCCATTTCTTCTTCCATGTGATCATAATTTTGAGGAGTTGGATTCTTTTTATATTCATCTCTTGCTACATTAAATTCTTCTATTTCTTCAAGCAGACAATCATTCCAAGCTTCTTGCGATTTTACAAAATTAATGTTCCTTGTTGCTTCATCTATTTTATCAAAAACCTCAAATACATCTTTATTTTCAATATTTACATTTCTCATAGTTTTTCTTGCGGGAAAAATTAATTCTTTTTTTGAAGCTTGTGAAAATCTACTGTCGGTTTCTGTTGTAGTTCCGGTTGATTTTTTTTGAATATTTGATGATTTCATTGTTATTGATTTATATAAATATGGTGTTGAAATATTTGTTATTCTCATTCTCTTTCTCCTTTTTACGTATTTTAAATCATATAAAAAAAAAATTTGCGCAAAAAAAGAGGCTAACCATTTTGGTTAGCCTCTTTTTAACAATTCTTCTTAAACTATTCCAGGATCTTCTTCGTCTTGAATTTCTCCATCTATACCTGGAGAAGGCGCGCATTCTTCTGTATCGGACTCATCACCTTCGGTACTAGGTGGAGTTGTGGTTCCTGAATCAGGTGGTGTTATATCTTCTGTATCACCGCCTGGCTTTTCTGGTTCTGCTGCCTCACCTTTTTCTGGATCTGGTAAGTTTGGTGGGGTTACTGTTTCAGTATTAGTTACTGTCTCAGTATTAGTTACTGTTTCAGTATTAGTTACTGTTTCAGTATTAGTTACTGTTTCAGTATTAGTTACTGTTTCAGTATTAGTTACTGTCTCAGTATTAGTTACTGTCTCGGTATTTGTAGCTGTTTCAGTATTTGTTACTGTTTCAGTATTTGTAACCGTTTCTGTATTTGTAGTTGTTTCAGTATTTGTTACTGTTTCAGTATTTGTAGCTGTTTCAGTATTTGTTACTGTCTCAGTATTTGTTACTATTTTTGTTCTTGTAGTAGTTGATATATTACCAGTATTATTTTTACTATTGTCAGGATTTGTTATTTTTCCAGTCTTTTTCCAATTATCATAAGAATCTAAAAATGCCTTAATATCATTTTCGTTTATTACGGTATCATTTACTTTATTAGTTCCATCTTTGTATTTTCCTAGTTCACCTGACTTTGTTTCTTTATCATTTCCAAATATTGCTAACATTTGAATAGCTTCTTTTGGTATTGTTTCTATTTTACCATCTGCTGTTCTTGCTATTTCAGTACCGGTAGCTGCTTCATAATATTCAGCTAATTTATCGTAAACTTCACCTATTTGTTCTCTTGATAAAGAATATAACAATTCGGAATCTTCATAATTACCATCTTTATCAATATGTAAAGCTTCAATAAAATTATTTCTGTTTGTTAATGGTTCAATAGCTTCACTTTTATCGTTATCACCGCTTACAAATGCAGAAACAATAGTGTCTCTAACATGCCAGCTTTCAGGAAATACATCAAGACCTCCTATAGTATTTCCTTCAGGATTTTGTTCATTTGCCGGTATATCGGAATAATCACCTTTAGCATAACTTAACATTGATTCTTTCATTAATTGTCTTTTTTGATTTTCAGAAAGTCCTTCTAAATCTAATGTACCATAATAGCCTTGAATAGCCTCTTGGTTTGCATCATACCAATCACTAAATTCTTCTTCTGTAAGAACAGAGTTACCACTTGCGTCACTGCCTACTTCAGAATGGAATTTTGAGAAAAATACAGAAATTTCATCATTATCCAATTGTCCATCTGTTTTGTGTTCTACATTATTTGCTTCTTCTTCAGCAGAACGAAGCCATCTTTCATTTCTTACAAGATAATCTCCAAAATTAATGTTGTTACCGTCACTCATACGTTTTCCTTTCGTTTATTTTCTAAATTACACATTTATTTTTTTACACAAAAATATTTATCGGAATAATTTTTTGTTTCCTTCAAGTTTTTGTTATTTGTAGCTATGCTAAATAATTCTCTTCAGCAAAATTTAACATTGATTCTTTCATTGCTTCTTTTTTTTGCTCATTATTAAGTCCTTGTAAATCTAATGTATCATAATAGGCTTTAATAGTATCTTGGTTCGCATCATACCAATCACTAAATTCTTTGTCTGTAAAAACTGACTTACCATTTGAGTCACTTCCTACTTCAGAATTAAATTGAGAGAAAAATATAGAAATTTCTTCATTATTCAATATTCCATCAGTTTTATGATTGCCAGTTCCTGCTTCATCTCCCGTTCCAAGCCATTTTTCATTTCTTAAAAGATAATCTTTAAAATTAATATTTTCCTTATTATTTGATTTACCATTAGTTTTATTACTACCTGCTTTAATATTTTTTAACAAATAATCTCTAAAATTATTGCTACCAATTTCCATGGACTTTCCTTTCATGTATTTTATTTAATTACACATAAACTTTTTTACACAAAAATATCTATCGGAATAATTTTTTTTTTCTTTAATATTTTTGTCTTATTGTTAAGAAATGTTAATTAAATAATAATACTTCCTTGTCTGAGTATTTTTATATCATCATTAATGGCAAGTATAACGGTTGATTCTATACCTTTTGCTGTGTATCCATAATCTTCAAAAATATAATCAACTAAGTGTCCAATAGATTTTTTTACTTCTTCATAATTTTTACCTGAAGGTTGATTAGATAAATTGGCACTGGTCGTGGCAAGAACATGTCCATTTATTTTAGAGCATAGCTTTCTAAAAATCTCGTTATCGGGAACTCTTATTCCTACCGTATTTTTACCTGATGTGATGTAGGCTGGAGTTAAGGGTGATTTTTCATTTATAATTGTAAGAGCGCCGGGAAAATATTTCTCCATTAATTCTTTTGCTTTAACTGAAATGTTATCTACATAAGGAAGTAAATATTCTTCTTTATTTGACATTAAAATAAGAGGTTTAGACCTGTCTCTGCCTTTTATTTCGTATATTCGATTAACTCCCTTTTCTGATGAAGGCAGACATCCTATTCCCCAAACAGTATCAGTTACAAAGGCAATAACAGCGCCATTTGACAGTTCAAAATTCAGTTCTTCAACGAACGATTTTTTGTCTAATATAGTTTCTAACTCTTCCAATTAATTCACCTACATATTCAATTTTTAAAGCTGCTGCTATTATAATATACGTTATCATGCTTAATATAAATACCGTAAATGTTTTAAATGCGAGCATAAACCAATTTGAATTATTTATATGCCAGAATCTGTATAAAATATAATTTAAAGAAAAGGAAATAACAGCTGCCAGTATCATTTTTAATAAATTTATAAAATATACTTTGTAATTAAGATTTATTCTTTTAAGAAGAATTATTCCTAAGAGAGTGGCATTAAATAATGTAACAAGGGATGTAGAAAGTGTTATGGCTGCAATTCCAAGCTTATCTATAAATAACGTATTCAAAATAAATTTTAAAACAATGGAAGAAAACGCTACTAAAAACGGTGTCTTTGAATCATTAAACGAATAATATATTCTTGTAATAGAGTCCCTAAATACATAAGGTATTATGGCAAATGACAAGAAAATTAATGCCTGAGAAACCATATAGGTATCATGTGAGTCGAACCTGCCTCGTTGAAATATTAACTGTATTGCATCATAAGATAACATGATAATTCCAAACATAATTGGTATAGCAACAAAATTAAGCAGTCCTACTCCTTTATGAAAATAATATTTAATATCGTCATAATTTTTTTCGCCGACTAATTTTGAAAAAATAGGAAATAAAGGAACTAAAAATGCGGTGACAAGTATTCCGACAGGAAATTGAAATACTCTATTTGCATATCCTATTGCAGTCCAAGCACCTTCTTTTAATTGTGAAGCAAAAAACATATCTACATAGACATAAATTTGTCCGATTGTTGAACTTAATGCGGCAGGAAAAACAAGTTCTATTAAATTTTTAAATTCGGGATTATTTTTAATATATAGATTAGGTTTTATTTTAAAACCTAATTTCCTAACTGCGGGCAGCTGCAAAAGAAACTGTAATATTGCTCCTATTGATGTTGCTATTGCAAGAGATATGCCAAATTTATCTCCTTTGGAAAAAGCAATTATTATAATTATACTCAAACTCATTAATACAGGTGAAATATTTGGAAGTAAAAAATACCTGTATGTGATTAAAAGCCCGTAATAGATTCCAATAATTCCTCCGATTAATATAACGGGAGTCATGATTTTTAAATGCAGACTTGCAAGGTTTACAAGCTCCGTATTGTTGCTGTGTATTATTATATTTAATATTTGGTCTGAAAAAATAAATATTAAAACAGAAAATATAAGAAATACAATAAAAGTAGCCGTTAAGAAAGTGTTAAACAGTTTAGTTACTTTTTCGGGGGGAATTTTGTCTGAGGGATTTACAAGTTTGGCAAAAACACTTACGGTCGCACTATGAAATGGGCCTCCCACTCCGCCCATTAGTATTATAGCTAAAGATGGTATTTGATATGCGTAAAAGTAAGCGTCAGAAACTAAGCCTGCACCATAGTAATTTGCAATACAAACATCTCTTAAAAATCCTACAAATTTTGATATTATAGTAACAAAGGCAATGAGCCATGCCGCTTTTAATAAAGAGCTGTCTTTACTCATCTTTCGCCTCTTTTACTTCAATAAATACTTCAATGTATTTTTTATAATCAATATCATCTTCATCTATAACAAATGCTATTTTATTTAATCCTTTATCAATGTGTCTTGAGATATTTACTGTATTAATATAGTCCTTAAGCTTTACATCAATTTCTTTTTCATTGACAATTATAGTTATTTTTTTGATTTTACAAGGGTTAAATATAAAAACCTTGGCATTACCGTCATCTGAATAGAAAAATTTTTCGCTCATTTTACGATTGGCATATATTTTACAAGGAACAGAAGCAAGTTTAATTCCTTTATAATAATGTTGAAGAATATCAACATAAGAAAAACCCAAAGAAGCCATTTTGCCGGCGCCCCATTGGCTGAGGCCTACTCCGTGCCCAAAACCGCCTCCGTAGAATTTATAAACGGGATTTTCTTCATTTATTTGTTCTATTACAAAATTAGCACTCGGAAGAGATATCCCGTTTTTTTGAAAACATCTTCTTATAACCAGTTCTTTTTGAACAATAAATACGTTTTTATCTGTTGTAATTTCAAGTTCAATTATTTTACCTGAATCCCCTCTTTTTATCGGTTTTATTGAAATTAATTCACCAAAATCGTTTTCATTTTTAAGTTCGGGTTTAATAAATCCTGTTTTTGATTGAGCAATAAGTGTTTTAGATAAAACTTTTTCAAGTTCATCTTTACTCCATTCTTTAGTCCATCTGTAGTAGGGTGATAAATCATCATAAGCTTCGGGCTTAGAGGTATAAAATTTATATGCTTCTTCTTCTGAATTTAGCTTGTTAAAATCTTTATTATCTGGTACGGCTGTTAAATAATGAATATTTTTTGACGGAAACTGCTTTGTCTCAGGGGCCGAAAACGCATATTCATAGCTTTCTGTATATCCTCCGGCAGTAGAACTGTATAAAGCCAGAATGGGTTTGTTTTCTTTATCCAGTGCAATTATACCGTTTGTTTCTTCTACTGCTTTATCAGATAATTCATTTTCCGTATTGGCACCAAAATAGACCTGGCATGCAACAGAATCACATAAATCAAATTCTTGATATGCTTTAATTCTTGGGGTAACTGCATAATTTCTGGCTGCAACGGTTTGTGCTTTCAGTGCTTCAAGTCCGAACCTTACAGGCATTTCATTTGGAACTACTCCTCTTAAATAGTTTTTTAGACTTAATACATTTACAATTGCAAATTTGCTTATGTCTTTACTGCTTCTGGTTAACTCTATTATCCCCCTGTATGCGGCTTGCTTACCTTTCCTTTTTAAATCTTTAATATATATTTTATCTTCCGCTACAGGTATGATTGTTATTGGACCTGTTAAATTTTTTGCAACAAGACTGTTATCCACATATATATAAAATAAATTATTTGCTGATGTAATTCTTATAATTTTAGAATTTTCTTCATGAGGTACGGAATAACCTGTTGCATTATCAGTTATAGAAATTGTATTTGCGTTTAAAAATTGAATTTCCGAGAATAAATAAGTACTAAAATTATTACTGCTTATTCCGACCCTTACGGGAACGGAATTATCACCCGCAATTACTGTTGTGTTTGCGGATATTATCGTTAATATTAATAAAATAATAATCTTAATTCTTTTCATTAATTTCATTATAGTAGAAAAAACAGAAATGATATATAATTCATAAAAAAGAGGTAATAAAATGGGTTTAAATTCAACACCTTCATCAGAGAGGGTAAATATAGGTTTTTTCGGTAAAAGAAATGCAGGTAAATCAAGTTTGGTAAATGCCGTCACGGGGCAGAATTTGAGTATAGTTTCCGATATAAAAGGAACTACAACGGATCCTGTTTATAAGTCAATGGAGCTTCTTCCTATAGGTCCCGTTACAATTATTGATACTCCTGGGTTTGATGATATCGGTAAACTTGGTGAATTAAGAGTTGAAAAAACAAAACAAATTTTAAATAAAACTGATATAGCAATACTTATTGTTGATTCAACGAATGGTATTGGCAGTATTGAAAATCAAATATTATCTCTGTTTAAAGAAAAAAATTTAAAATATATTGTTGCTTATAATAAATCCGATTTAATAAGTGAAAAAAAATCTTTAAATTCCAATGAAATATATGTAAGTGCTAAAAATAATACTAATATTTATGAGTTAAAAGAACTGATTTCTTCAATATTTGAAGAAAAAAAGGATAAAATACCTCTTGTAAGTGATATGGTTGAAGAAAATGATAATGTAATACTTGTAACGCCTATAGATTCAGCTGCCCCAAAGGGAAGAATAATTCTTCCACAACAACAAGTTTTAAGAGACTTACTTGATAAAGGTGCAATTGCAACTGTTGTAAAAGAAACTCAATTAAAATCAGCATTAAAATCATTAAATACAAGACCCAAGCTCGTTATTACTGACTCTCAAGCATTTGAAAAAGTATCACAAGAAACTCCTTATGATATTCTTTTAACATCTTTTTCCATTCTTTTTGCCCGATATAAAGGTATACTTGATATAGCTGTAAAAGGTGTAAAAAAACTGGATTTACTTAAAGATGGTGATGTTATCCTAATTTCGGAAGGATGTACTCACCACAGACAATGTGATGATATTGGAACCGTTAAACTTCCAAAGTGGATTAAAAATTATACCGGAAAAAATTTTAATTTCGAATTTACATCTGGTGGAACTTTCCCTGAAAACATAGATAAATACGCTTTGATAGTTCACTGCGGTGGCTGTATGTTAAAAGAGCAAGAAGTATTAAATCGGTACAAAAATGCTCAAAACCAACATATCCCCATTACTAATTACGGAATAACCATAGCTTATATCCATGGGATTTTAGAAAGAAGTTTGAAAATTTTTCCTCGATTATATGAACAAATTGTTAAAAAATATTAAGAAACTAAATGGCTAAAACTATTGTATTTTAGCTGTTTGCTAAAATTTCCTTTTTTATAAAGAAAATAAAAGCAATTTTATGTATATATATTTTTTATATATAGTATATACACTTTAAAAAGAGGAAAATTAGAAAATTATGAGTTTCTTTTCTGATATTAACGGATTCGATACAAATAAAGTAAAAAAAGAATATCAAAAGATAAATGAACATCAAGATGATTATTCGGAAGTTGATTTTTGCGTAAATGACAACAATATATCATTTACACAAAAAGACGATAATAATCTGGTTGAAGAATATATGTATAATTACGATATAACAGAAGAAGAAGCAAAAGAATATATAGCAAAAAGTATTGATACCGAAGGTTAAAATATAAAAATATTATTTATAAAGCGGCAAAAAAGCCGCTTTTTTTTATCCCTTAACGGCACCTTCAGTTTGTCCTGAAATAAAATATTTTTGCATAATAATAAAGAAAATAATAATAGGAATAACGGAAATAACCGAACCTGCCGCAATATATCTCCAATTAGCACTAAAGATACCTTGAAGGTCATTAACACCAACAGGAAGCGTATACAATGATTTATCCGTTAAAACAATACTTGGCCAAAGAAATTCCCCCCAAGACCCTATAAAAGTAAAAATGGCAAGAACTGCTAAAGTAGGGGAAGTAACAGGCAGAAGAACTTTACGCCATATATTAAAAATACTGCACCCATCAATAAAAGCAGCTTCTTCAAGTTCTTTGGGAACACTGAGAAATGCCTGGCGCATTAAAAATATTCCGAAGGCATTAACTGCAAACGGTAATATTAATCCTAAATATCCCATTAATTTTCCGTAAGAGTCTATCAGATGAAATTTTAATACAATTAAATAAATCGGAAGCATTATTGCTTGAAATGGTATCATAATTGTTGATAAAATAAGGCAAAATATAAATTTTTTACCTCTAAATTCCATTCTTGCAAGCGGATATGCAGCAAGAGATGAAAATATTAAATTTAATATAACCGTAAATATCGCAACAATAAAGCTGTTTAAAAAGTATAAAAGAAAAGGTATTTGCTTCCAAACTCCAATAAAGTTTTCAAATGTTATATGTTTTGGTAAAAGGTTTGGGGGATACTGAAATATATTTTCGTCAGTTCCTTTTAATGCCGTAGATATTAACCATAAAAAAGGAAACAATGACAAAACAGATATTAATATTAAAAAAGAATGAGTTGTAAAACCTTTCAAAAATTTCTTAATCAAAGTTTGTACCTCTTATTTTCAAAAAGGGTAATATTTATAAATGAAAAAATAAGAATTACGATAAGTAAAATAACAGATGCTCCTGACGCCATAGCTAAATCCAAGTTTTCAAATGCTCTTTCATATATATAGTAAACAATTGTTTTAGAAGAATTTAAAGGACCGCCTTTTGTCATAACATAAATTTCCGCAAAAACTTTTAGCGCAGAAATGGAAGATACTGTGACAACAAGTGCAATTGTCGGCATTATATGAGGAATAGTAACTGTTAGATGTTTGAAAAATTCATTTGGTCCATCTATTTCACAGGCTTCGTATAAATCCTTTGGAACTGAAATTAATGAAGATAGGTATATTATCATATAATAACCTATTCCTTTATAAATAGTTACAAGGGCTACAGCTAAAAGTGAAAATTTTGTATCAGTAAGCCAGCTGATAGGATTTATCCCGATGAAGCTTAAAAAATAGTTTAAAATTCCGTCCTGGGCATACAGCCATTTAAAAGCTATTGCAACTGCTACTATTGAAACTACAACAGGAAGATATATTAATATTTTATACAGTGTTATACATTTTATTTTTTGATTTATAAAAATTGCGGCAAATAAAGGAAAAATTGATAAAAATGGCACAACCATCAGCAGGAATATGAATGTATTAATAAAAGAAATATAAAAATCTTTTGATTTAAATAATATTATATAATTTTGTATACCTGAATATATGGGATTGTAAATATCTGAATAATCATTTAAACTTATAATAATTGTTTGAAAAAAAGGAATAAAGAAAAAAATAACCAACATAACCATTGCAGGCAATATAAATAAATATGGAATATATTTTTTATAATAAATATTCAATCTCTGAACCTTTAAGTTATATTTAGAATTATAACTAAGAAACGCAATATTTGCATGAAAAATGTTTTATTAATAATAGAGGATAAATTTATGAATTTTAATAAAGAGATTATTGATAAAATTACAAGATATATTATAAATATTCTTATGCCTAAAAATAAAAGACTTTCAGGTGTGTATTATAAAAATTCAACAACAAAACATGCTATGAATGAAAGCTGCTCACTTGAATTTTCTTTGGAGACCGAAAAAATTAAAGATGAAATAAAATCTGAAGCAAAAGAAATTGTTAAAAAATATTTTAAAACTCCGGAAAAATTAATACAGCACATAAGAACTAAGGGAGTTAATGTTTACAGAATAAAAAATGCTGAAAAAATGCTTAGGGTTATAGGTGAAGAAGAAGGGTTTATTACTCCTAAAAAAGGTATAAATGCTTTATTTTTAAATATTATTCTTGGTAAAAAGCCGTTTTTTAATACATCAGAGTTATTTGTTTTTGATGAGAAAAATACAGAAATATATACTATTGCGAGAGCTTACTATAAATATTGCGGATATATAAACAATTTACCCGGATATGATTATCAATCACAAGCTATATTTAAAAAAATGTACGCCAAAAGATATCATTCATCTCCATTTTCAAACAATACAATAGATGATTTATATGCTTGTAAAGAAGCACTTTCAAGAGATATGGAGTCAATTAATTTTGCTATAGAATTATCACGTGAAATAGAAAATTCAAAAAAAGCCCTCCAAAAAATTAAAGAAAATAAATCAACAAATATATAATATTGTAAATAATTGTAAAAATTTTATTTTACTTCCTAAATATTTTTTCTAAAAAACCGATTAATAAATTTATATTATCGAGAAAGGAAAATTTATGGCAGGTGGAATTGATTTTGGACAATATTTATTAGCTAACCAAAAATGGTTAGGTGGGCTTGGTGAAGCAAAAACTGATAATGAGTTAGATCAATACGAAATTTCTAATTTCTTTTCCGGTAGTCATTTAGAAATAAATTCATCCGAGAAAGGTGATAGTTTTATTTCGGAAAAAGAATTTGATACCTGGTACGATAAGAATCAAGATGCTATAAACAAATTTTTTGATGCTTATGACTATAATTTTGATTCCGATGAAGAAGCTAGAGAAGCGATGTTAAATGCAATGGAAGATTTTGCTTCTTCATGTGATGTTTTGGCTAGAACTCATGATGTAAAAGTTAAAGAAATAGGCTGGTTTAATCAAAAATATCCAAACTATATAGAAAATGAGGAAGCACGAGATTTATATGATGAAGTTAATTCCGGCAATTTTACAAAAGATACACTGGATAGAATATATAAAAGTGAAAATGTTCCGGATAATGTAAAATTACAGTTATTTAATTCAGCTATTGAAAAGAATTCTGCATTGGTAAATGAATTTAATTCTAATAGTGCAATTAATACGACTTATTACAACTATTTAAAATATCTTGCAGATAACCCTAATAATTCAAGTATTGATGATATTATATCTGCTAAAAAAATTATGGATAACATGACTAATAATTATAATTTAAGAAGCGATAGATATGAACTTTGTATTAATGACACTGTAATGAAATTTTACGAACAAAAAGGTAACTCAATAAAAGATTTAAAAGCTTTGAATGAGGCATTTA
Organism: Candidatus Gastranaerophilales bacterium; assembly: GCA_947589705.1. Lineage (GTDB taxonomy): Bacteria > Cyanobacteriota > Vampirovibrionia > Gastranaerophilales > Gastranaerophilaceae > Avigastranaerophilus. The sequence continues at coordinate 7,241 of CANQCO010000027.1, read as the reverse complement.
ATATATTAGATGTAGGTAAATTTATTCAAGATAATAGTGCTATAAATAATGAAACTCGACTACTTACAAACCTGTGTAACTCTATTGATCAGAATATTACTAACGTTACTGAAAAAAACATAGATTCCTTAAATGAAATTATTAATAATTATTCTGCGCATTCACTGTCACAAGTATTAGAAAAACTAAACGATCCTTCTTTGAGTAATAGTGAACGTCTATATGTTTTAAAATCAATATATGGTGGTACAGATCAAGTCGTAAAAGCATTTAGAAATGGATTATCTTCCAAAGATCAAGAAACTTATCTTCCTATGTTATTATCAGCATTTGCCGGGTTTGATGTTTCAAATACGAATCAATAAAGCCTATTATTTATGTTATGCAAGTTCAGAATCATCAACGGATAATGGTAAAAATATTGTGAATATTGAGCCTTCATTTTCTTTGCTTGAAACTGTAATTTTCCCGTGATGATATTGTTCTACAGTCATTTTAACCAGATGAAGACCAAGTCCTGTACCTTTTATAGTATGTGTAGCATTTTCAACTCTATAAAATCTGTCAAATATCTTTTCTAAATGTTCTTTTGCAATACCTATACCATTATCTTTAAATGATAATTCAATACTTTTTTCGTCATCGGATTTTTTTATAGCGACAAAAATGTCTTTTTTATCTAGAGAATATTTTATTGCGTTAGATAACAGATTTCTTATTACTCGGTCAATACTTTCTATATTTATCGGAACTAAAGGCAAGTTATCTACATAAGAAAAATGTATTTTAATATTTTTTTCATCAGCTAGTATTTTAATAGAATCAATATTTTGCTTAACGAGTTCAGCTAAATTTGAATATTCTTTCTTTAAAATAGCTCGGCCTGATTCTAACCGAGAGAAGTCTAAAATATCATTTACCATAGAATGAAGTCTTTTTGCTTCGTTATCAATAGTAGTCATAAATTCTTTTTTTGTTTCTTCATCAAAATCATCAGCGTTATGGCATAAAGTGTCTATGTAAGTTCTTAAAACCGTAACCGGAGTTCTTAATTCATGAGAAACATTAGAAATAAATGTATTTTTAAGTTTATTTACCTCCGTTTCTCTTGTAATATCAATAAGAACAATAATATATCCTACATAATCCTGCATTTTTGAGAACATAGGAGAAATTATTGCTTTAATAGTTTTTTGACCGGCTTCAATATTAAATTCAACAGGTTTATTTTCTCTTAAATCAATGGGCATATCTTTAAATTCTTCAATTTTTTCTTCAAAACATTTTTGCCCATGGAAATCCGTAAAATTTTGGATTTTAGTATTTAAAATATTTTTTTCTTCAACATCAAGAATTTTAAGTGCTGCAGAATTGGTGATAACAACATTGTCAAAATTATCACATACAATAACTCCGTTTATTATACTCATTAATACAGCTTCAAGTTTGTTTCTTTCAAGAGTTAGTTGTTCAATATTTTGTTCTTCGTACTTGGATAAAATTTTAGACATGTCATTAAAAGCATAGGTTAGTTCGTCCATATTTTCAGTTTCTAATTTATATCCGAATTTCCCTGTTGATATTTCTTTTACGCCCTGATATAGTTTTTTCAATTCTTTTCTCATTAAAGCGAAACTTAATATGAGTAATATTGTAAATATAAGCCAAGTTAAAGCAAATATTGTCAATAATGTTTTTTTAGACTCTGAAGATAAAAGTTTAATTCTTTTACTGCTTATACCTACATTTATAGAACCAATAATTTTGCCGTTAGAAATAACCGGTGTACTTACGTTTAGAATTGTATCATCCTCATTAGGTTGGGGGTAGTTTTTTGATGAATAAATAATTTCGTTATTTTTGTCTTTGTACTCAATAAAAGATATATCTTCGTTCTCCTCAATAAAAGAAGAATATCTGTTTTTTAAAATTTTTATTTTTTCATCATTAGAAATTTTTTCAAAATCTGAAGTTTGATATGCAATGGCAAAAGTCATTAACCTAGCAAATTCCGCATAGTTTCTATCTATTTTATTTTGGATATAATTTATAGCCAGAACTGAAACCAATCCAATTGAGATAGATCCAATAAAAAGCCAAGTAAAAATAATTCTTGCCTGAGTATTAAGATGAAAGCTTCTTAAATTCATAATTAATAAGGGTATTATATCATTTATTTAATTATTTTAAACATAAAATTGTAACGAAATTGTAAAAAAAATAAATAAATTTAAAGTATTTAGAGTTTGTGTCGATATATATAGTAATAAAAAATATAGCAAAGGAGAAAATATGGTTGACGGAATTGATATGAGTCAATATCTTATAAAAAATCGGCAATATCTAAATGCACCAGGAGAGAGTGCTTGTTATACTGACCATGAGGGTGACTTAGATATTTATGAGGTTTCTGCTTTCTTTTCAAACGGACACTTACAACAGCAATGTGACACTTTTGAAAGTGCATCTATAATTTCAAAAGATGAATTTAATAATTGGTATAAAGAAAACCAACTTGCAATACAAGCCTTTTTAGATGAAAAATATAGTGGACTCCAAACTGATTCTCAAGAAACACAAGATAAAATTTATCAGGGGATAATGGATCTTGCTTTGAAATATAGTTCTTCTAACTTTTTTTTAAATGAAAACGATGATGATGCTAAAGGTAATGATATAACTGGGAACAATGTTTCACTATATGGTGAAGATTTAAAATTTGAGATGAACATGAAGGATTATCAGCATTATATTAGTAGTTGTGATAAAGATACAAATTCAAACTTATTACATAGTGTAATGGACGATATTATTAATGATAGCAATATTACAACTGAAGATAAAATGTCATTACTTAAACAAATAAAAGCAAAGGATGAAAAGTACGTGGTTGATTACTTTGCTAAGGATGATTCTTTTTTTGTAAATTCTCTTAATGAAATGGTAAACGATCCTAGTTGTACAGTTGATAAGATTTTGAATGTATGGAAAGATTATATAGAAAATATTCAAGGTAATAATTGGATAAGTGGTAATGACCTCTATGCAAACAAATTCTTGCCTTTTGTGGTTGCATTACATGAAAAAGCAGCCAAAAGTAATGAAGCAAAAAAACTCAATGATGCTCATATGAGTGCTGACTGGTGTATTAAACAGATTAACCAATATACCCAATCAGGATATTTGACACCTGAGATAGGCAATAAATTATTGGAAAGAATAGGACGATTATATTCTTAACTGAAATATAATTTACAACCATTTGAAGTTTAAAACCAAAAATAAAAAAGATACAAACACAAATACCTGCTTAAGGCAGGTATTTTTAAACATCAAAATGTAACGAAATTGTAAAAAAAATAAATAAATCTAAAGTATTCCCTCTCCTTTGTCGATATATATTTTAATTATAACTTATACAAAGGAAAAAAATATGATTAACGGAATTGACATGAGTCTGTATCTTAAACAAAATGAACAATGGCTGGATGGAAAAGTTGATGGATATCTAACGAATGAAGAAGTTTCAACTTTTTTTTCAAACGGACATTTGCAAAATGATACTGGGGAAGAAGGAGATACCTTTATATCTTCAAAAGACTTTGATCATTGGTATAGCCAGAATCGAGGTGCAATAACTAATTTCTTAAATACACACTATAATGGGCTTGAATATAGTGATAATGAAACAAAAGCAAGTATATACAAAGGTATAATTGCTCTTTCTCAGAGTTTTTTACCGTATGATAACGATAAAAGTAGCGGTGATGAGTCAACAAATACACAGTTATTTATTAATAACAGAACAGAAGTAGACATTAAAAATCTTGAATTTGATGATTATAGATATGAAAAAGTTCTAGTTGATGCTGGTGAAGGTTTAGAACAACTAAAAAAAGCTGTTATCCAAAGTAATGGAGAAGAAGCTGAAATAAAATATTATCTAAGTTATCATGACAAGAATAATGAAGGTGCTGAAAATGAAGAGATAGAAATCGAAAACCCATTGGAAAATTCAGCTGCTATAAATGCCATGTGGCAAGCAAAAAATTCTAAAATTAGCATTAATCTTTTAGATAACATTAGAAATAATACTAATATAAGTAATTCAGACAGGATTAATATTCTTTATGAAGCAATGGAAAGGGATCCTCAAATTGGAAAAGATTGGTGTAAATCTAATGATGATTTGATAATAGGTATGTATGAGAAGGCTTTAAATGAAATATTGACAGACATAAATGTAACTACAGATGCTGATGAACTTATAGCGTTAAAACATAAATGTGAAAAATATACAACCAAAAAAATGGAAGATTATACTAACTTTTTCACAAGTATTTGTAATGCAATATATAATAGAGGCATTAATTGGTCTGAAGAAGATTTGGATAAATTGAAAAACGAGTTTCCTGTGTAAATAGATTAGGACATGTTTATTGAATATAGAATAATCAAAAATCAAGTATATTTGATATAGAATTAAAATATGGGGACTTGACAGGGTATCGTTGTTAGTGCAAGCTTTTTAAGCTAACAAGATATTTTTTTAAAAGGTTATGTTAACAAATGTTTAACATAACCTTTTAAAATTGTTTTTTTTCTTGACGCTTATGTTTTAGCAAGTATCATTTTATAATGGCTGTGAGTGCCTTTAGTTTGAAAAATTAATAGTTTTTATATAGTTGTAGTACACCACATAATGAAAGGTGAATGAATGTTAAAGAAACAATATTCTGAGAGAGTAACTCCGATGGGCATGCCCAAAACAAGATTGGATGATCTGCCGGATTTAATCGAGATTCAGAAAAAGTCATTTGAGTGGTTTTTAAAGGAAGGGTTAAAGGAAGAATTTCTTTCATATTCTCCTATTAAAGACTACACAGGCAGGTTAGAATTACACTTTTTGCCGAATTACACTTTTGATAATCCGAAATATTCTTTGGAAGAAGCAAGAATCCACGATGCTACTTATGCAAAACAATTACGAGTAATGGCTCGTTTAGTTAACCGTGATACCGGTGAAATTAAAGAACAAGAAGTATATATAGGTGATATTCCTACAATGACAAATAAAGGCACGTTCATTGTAAACGGTGCCGAACGTGTTGTTGTATCACAGATTGTACGTTCGCCCGGTATTTATTATAAAAGAGAAATATCTCCAACCGGTAAACGTTTATTCAACGCAACTTTAATACCAAACAGAGGTGCTTGGTTAAAAATAGAAACTGATGCAAATGATATAATCTATGTGAAAATAGATAAAAATAGAAAAATTCTAGCTACAACACTTTTAAAAGCATTGGGAATAACAGTTTCTGAAATGGAAACATTATTTACCCACTTTGAATTTTTAAAGAAAACACTGGAAAAAGATTCTGCAGACACAACAGATGAAGCATTAATTGAAGTTTATAAAAAACTTCGTCCGGGAGATCCCGCTTCTGCTGCAGGCGGTCGTTCAATTATTGAATCAAGATTCTTTGATGATAAAAAATACGATATAGGTAGAGTAGGTCGTTACAAATTAAATAAAAAATTAAATTTGAATATAGCTGAAACTCAAAGAACATTAACTATTCAAGACTTAGTTGCAGCTGTTGAATATTTAATCAATTTAACTTATGACGAAGGAAGCTGTGATGATATCGACCACTTAGGAAACAGAAGAATCCGCAGTGTTGGTGAATTATTACAAAACCAATTCAGAGTAGGTTTATCAAGAATTGAAAGAATAGTCAAAGAAAGAATGACGCTTCAAAATTCTGAAACACTGACTCCTCTTAACTTATTAAATACCAAACCGTTGATAGCTTCATTAAAAGAATTTTTCGGTTCTTCACAGTTATCACAGTTCATGGATCAGGTAAACCCTTTGGCAGAATTAACTCACAAAAGACGTATATCAGCTTTAGGTCCGGGTGGTTTGGTAAGAGAACGTGCAGGATTTGCTGTCCGTGATATTCACCCTTCACACTACGGAAGAATATGCCCGATAGAAACCCCTGAAGGTCCTAACGCAGGTTTGATAGGTTCATTAGCTACACACGCAAGAGTTAATGATTACGGATTTATAGAAACACCTTATTTCGTTGTTAAAGACGGTGTTGTTACAGATGAAGTACATTATATGAGTGCAGATGAAGAAGAGAACTTCCGTGTAGCTCCTTCAGACTTAACATTGAATCCTGACAGAAGCATAAAAGCTCAATACGTACCTATTCGTTATAAATCTGAATTTACGATGGGCGAATCAAAACGTGTTGACTATATGGGTGTTTCACCTATACAGGTTATATCGGTTGCTACATCGGTTATTCCGTTTATCGAACACGATGACGCAAACAGAGCTTTGATGGGTTCTAACATGCAGCGTCAGGCTGTACCTCTTTTAATTACCGATAGACCTGTTGTTGCAACAGGATTAGAAAAAAGAGCAGCTAAAGACTCTTGTATGGTTGTTGTATCTGATGTAGATGGAACTGTAGCAAAAGTTGTCGGTGAAGAAATCAAATAAATTGCATAAATATCAATTAGTGAAGTATGTAAGAAGCAACCAGGATACTTGTATTAATCAAAAGCCGATAGTATCAGAAGGTGATGAGGTTAAAGCAGGTGATGTTATAGCCGATGGTGCTTCAACACATTACGGAGAACTTTCACTGGGTAAAAACGTATTAGTAGCGTATATGCCCTGGGAAGGTTATAACTTCGAAGATGCTATTCTTTTAAGCGAAAGATGTGTTTATGATGATGTGTTTACATCACTTCACATAGAAAAGCTTGAAATAGAAGCAAGACAAACAAAACTCGGACCGGAAGAAATAACAAGAGAAGTACCGAATGTATCTGAGGAGTCTTTAAGACACTTGGATGAAAGAGGTATAGTAAGAATCGGTGCAAGAGTTTATGCCGATGATATATTAGTCGGTAAAGTTACACCGAAAGGTGAATCGGAACACCCTCCGGAAGAAAAATTATTAAGAGCAATCTTTGCCGAAAAAGCAAGAGATGTAAAAGATAACTCTTTAAGAGTACCCCATGGAGAAGGCGGAAGGGTAGTCGATGTTAAAGTATTCGACCGTGAAAAAGGTGATGAATTATTACCCGGTGCAAATACTTTAATAAAAGTATATATAGCTCAAAAACGTAAAGTATCCGTAGGGGATAAGTTAGCAGGAAGACACGGTAATAAAGGTATCGTATCAAGAATATTACCGAAGGAAGATATGCCGTTC